>CACXFU010000025.1 GCA_902767035.1 uncultured Ruminococcus sp. | reverse complement strand
TAACATACATATATATTATATACACTTTCTATTCCTATGTCAATGACAGTTTAATTACAAATTATATCATTTTATCAAAAGGTGTAATCTTGACAAATGTTAAAAAGTGCTGTATAATGTTTAATGTGATTTTGCCGCTGTGGTGAAATCGGCAGACACAGAGGACTTAAAATCCTCCGATCATTGCGATCGTACCGGTTCAAGTCCGGTCAGCGGCACTTGGCTCTCCTGCTATTATATGCTGGAGAGCATTTATTTTATTCAAAAATAAAAAGCCCCGATAACGGAGCTTCTTATGAAATGACTTATCATTGCGCTCTCAAAGCCAGCTCAGCCCTCAGGTGAGAACTGATCCTTGCCGGCACCGCACAGAGGACAGGCAAAATCCTCGGGAACATCTTCCCACGCTGTTCCTGCTGCAACGCCTGCATCCGGAGCGCCCTCCTCGGGATCGTAGATATATCCGCACAGATCACATACATACTTCATAGACTTGACCACCTTTCAATTCATATCAGCCCGAAATACAGGAGCAGTGCTCTTCTCAGCCTGTCCGCACGGGCATTTTTCAGCTGTTTTTCAGCTTAACGGAATTATACCACACAATTTTATAAATGTAAAGCCTTATTTTTTAGTAATAAATGATAAATAAATTGACTTATTGCAAAATATGTGTTATACTGGTATTATCAGTTTTGGGAGGTGTTTTCTCGGTGGCTAACAGTAACGGCGAAAATATACTTGTTGTTTCCGATCTTGACGGGACCTTGCTCAATAATAATGCTGAAATATCGTGGGTCACCTCCTTCAAGCTCAACAGCCTGATAGAGGACAGCGGTATGTTCTTTTCTGTTGCTACTGCGAGGACCTGGGCTTCCTGCAAGAGGATACTCTCCCCTATAAGGCTCAGACTGCCGATAATACTGATGAACGGTGTGCTGATATTTGACCCTAAGCTCAAAAAGTATGATGTTGTGAACAGGCTTGACGGCGGTATGAAATACCGTGTTGACAGGCTTTGCACAAAACTCGGTGTTGAATGCTTTATGTATACGCTGTTCAAAGGCGAGATGAACACCTACTACAGAAAGCTTGCTACGCCCGCGATGAAGGATTTCTACGAGGAGCGCAGGAACAAGTATTACAAATCTTTCACACAGATAGATCATTTTGAGCGTATAAACTCAGATGTGATATATTTTACGTTTCTTGATTCAAAGGAGAAGCTGCAGGCAGTTTACGATGAACTGAGCAGCAATCCTGAGGTAAATATGACTTTCTACAAGGATATATACACTGATGATCTCTGGTATCTGGAAATTTTTTCATCTTCCGCATCAAAGAAGAACGGTGTGCTGTATCTGAAGGACTACTGCGGTTTTGACAAAGTTGTAGGCATTGGTGACAATCTTAATGATATGTCAATGCTGGAGGCCTGTGATGAGACTGTCTGTGTTGCAAATGCCTGTGATGAGCTCAAAGAATACTGCCAGCTGACGATAGGAAAGAACACTGACGATGCTGTGGCAAACTACCTTTATGACAGGTTCGGAAAGGATAATAACTGATGGCGAGGATATATCCCTTGTTCTCTTCAAGCAAGGGCAACTCAACCTATATAGGAAATGAAAAGAGCGGCATACTTATCGACGCAGGTGTGAGCTGTAAGCGCATCTGCGAGGCTTTGGACGGTAACGGTGTGCCGCTTGAAGCTGTTAAGGCTATATTTATAACTCATATACATTCTGACCACATCGGCGGTCTGAGGGTGCTTTCAAAGAAGCTCAAAGTGCCTGTTTACGCACAAAACGTTAATCTGGAAATACTTAGCAACAGAGGGTTTATCGACAGCGCTTGTGAACTTATAGCCGTTGAAAACAACGAATGCATAGCTGCCGACCACAGGATAAGCTTTTTTGAGACATCTCACGATGTTCCTGCAAGCTGCGGCTATATGATAGAATTCAGTGACGGAAAAACTGCCGCTGTCTGCACTGATCTCGGATATGTGTCAGATGCTGTCAGCAGTGCTATCAGGGGCTGCGATGCGGTTCTGCTCGAATCAAACTACGACAGCGCCATGCTGGAATACGGTCCCTACCCGAGGGAGCTTAAAAACAGGATCGCTTCAAAGTACGGTCATTTATCTAATGACGACTGCTCTGCAGAGCTTATCGAGCTTATGAACAGCGGTACATACAGGTTCATACTGGGGCATCTGAGCCAGGAAAACAATACCCCCGAAAAGGCCGAATCAGCAGCATTGCGTGCTTTGAGCAGCTATAAAAGAAACAGAGACTATACTCTGACGATCGCCAGACCGAGCGGCAATGAGGGAGCTGTCATATTTTGATTAGAATAAACCTGATCTGTGTGGGAAAACTGAAAGAAAAATATCTGCGTGACGCATCTGCTGAATATGAGAAAAGGCTTTCAGGGTTCTGCAAGCTGAATATAATAGAGCTTAATGAAGCAAGGCTGCCGTCAGAGCCCAATGACAACGAGATAATCAAGGCTCTGCGCGCTGAGGGAACGGCTATGGAGCAATATATCGATGCCGGAAGCTGCCATAATATTGCTATGTGTATCGAAGGCAAGCAGATGTCAAGCGAAAAGCTGTCAAAAGAGATCGAAAGCTGCGCTGTCAAGGGCGTGAGCACGGTCAATTTCATTGTAGGCTCATCATTCGGGATAGATGAGAATATCAAGAAAAGGGCTGATCTCAGGCTCTCAATGTCTGAAATGACTTTCCCCCACCAGCTGGCAAGAGTCATGCTGCTGGAGCAGATATACAGGGCGTTTCAGATCTCGGTAGGGTCAAGATATCATAAATAATTCAGGTTTATCACTTGACAATCGGGTTTATGGGTGATATAATGTTTTTATAATCAAATGCTTTGACGGGAAAGGTGACTTCAAACAGTCCTTTCAGAGAGCAGGCGGCTGCTGAAAAGCCTGCAGGTCATGAGATGTCAGGATCATCCCCGAGCTTGGCTGCTGAATACAGTAGGCGGCTGCGTTTACCCGCGTTAAGGGTCTGAGTGGCAGGGATATCCCCTGCAATTAGAGTGGTACCACGGAGATCATGTCTTCGCCTCTTTTCAGAGTGCGGAGGCTTTATTTTTATTATTTGAAAAGAGGTAATCAAATGCTTTCACTCGATAAGGTGTTCAATGCATCAAATGTGCTCAAGGAGGTGCTTATACCTACTGCCTGTATCAAAGCACCGGATATCAATCCTGACTGTGACACTTACCTGAAAACAGAGAACCTGCAGGTGACAGGTTCATTCAAGGTCAGAGGCGCTTATTACAAGATATCTCAGCTTTCTGACGAGGAAAAGGCTCACGGCGTAATTGCCTGCTCTGCAGGAAATCATGCGCAGGGTGTTGCACTTGCTGCGGCTAAGAACGGTATAAAATCTATTATCTGCCTGCCTGACGGCGCTCCTATTTCTAAGGTAGAGGCTACAAAGAGCTACGGAGCTGAGGTATGTCTCGTACCCGGAGTTTATGACGATGCTTACGAGGAAGCTCTGAGGCAGAGAGATGAACACAATTACACCTTCATTCACCCGTTTGATGACGAGAATGTTATCGCAGGGCAAGGAACCATTGGTCTTGAGATACTCAATCAGGTCACTGATGCCGATATAATCGTTGTTCCTGTCGGCGGCGGCGGACTTATCTCAGGTGTTGCATTTACAGTCAAGCAGCTGAAGCCGAACGTTAAAGTATACGGCGTTCAGGCTGACGGTGCACCTTCTATGGTAGAATCCCTTTCAGAGGATCAGATCAAGTGCCTTGATTGCGTTCACACTATCGCTGACGGCATCAAAGTAAAGGAGCCCGGAGAGCACACCTTTGAATACTGCAAGCAGTATGTTGACAAGATAGTTACAGTGTCTGACGACGAGGTATCATCAGCTATACTTCACCTTATTGAGAAGCAGAAGCTTATATCCGAGGGTGCGGGTGCTGTTTCAGTGGCTGCTGTAATGTTCAACAAAATACCCGATCTTAAAGGAAAAAAGGTAGTATGTCTGGTTTCTGGCGGAAACATCGACGTTACCATTCTTTCAAGAGTCATCAAGAGAGGTCTTCTCAAATCAGGCAGATCTGACACGCTCACTATCCAGCTTGAGGATAAACCCGGTCAGCTCAAGGGAGTATCGGCTATCATTTCCGATCTCGGCGGAAACGTTGTTTCTATCCACCACGAAAGAGCAAGCGAGGACAGCGATATCACTGACTGTCTGCTCAGGCTTGTGCTGGAAACAAGAAACTATGACCACATAAAGGATATAAGAAAAGCTCTCACAGAGGGCGGTTTCAAAATAGTAAACAAATAACAGAAAAGGAGTTTTTATCATGGCAGAAACAATCTACACAAAAAATGCACCCGATGCTATCGGCCCTTATTCTCAGGCAAAGGTTGTCGGCGGACTTGTTTTCACATCAGGTCAAATAGCTATCGTGCCTGCAAGCAGTGCAGTTGAGAGCGATACGATCGAGGGACAGACCGAGCAGGTCTGCACAAACCTGAAAAACCTTCTCGAAGCAGCAGGAACTTCGATCGACAAGGCAGTAAAGACAGTCTGCTTCCTGAAGAATATGTCTGATTTCGGCGCTTTCAATGAGATCTACGGAAAGTATTTCACATCAAAGCCCGCAAGATCCTGCGTGGCAGTTAAAGAGCTGCCGAAGGACGTTCTGGTAGAGGTTGAGGTAATAGCAGAGATCTGATAAAAATAAAAGAGACTTTCACTGCGAAGGTCTCTTTTTTAATGTTTATTTTAAGTCAATGTGGTACGTTTGTTAAGTCAATATGGTACGTTTGTTAAGTCAATATGGTACGTTTTACTTGACTTTGTTCGCAAAGTATGGTAACATACTATATGTATATATTTTTAGGCAATAGAGGTTTTTACATGAAAAAAGTGATCGCGCTGTTGTGCGCCTGCCTGTTACTTACGGCCACCGCGTGCGGCGGCACAACCGGCAGCAGCTCAGATGATGTTTTATACAAGTCATCTGATTCATCTTCCGCTGCATCAAAGAAAAAAAGCAGCTCGTCATCTTCGGCAGCTGAAAAGACTGAGAGCACCGAAGCAGCCTCTGCTCCGGTATCTAAAGAAGAGAGCTCCGCTGCTGAGCCTGCAGAGCCCGAAAAGGATGAGATCGACAAGATTGTTGAGGCCGGAAATGTTGAAGACTTTAACATCGACGGATACTATGCATTCGGATATGAGGGGTTTTCCAAGGTCTATTCAAACGAAGAGATCAAAAAATGCTTTGATAATATCAACAGCCTGATAAACAATGCTAACTGTAAGATAGCTATATCCTACAAGAATATGGATACAGGAGCTCAGGTTTATTATGATACTTATGACAGGTATGAGGTGTGCAGCTGTATTAAAGCGCCTTATGTAAAGAGCCTTCTTGTGAATAACGTTGATCTTTCACAGATAATTGTTAAAAATGATGTCTGGATGGACGATGACGGCACTGTTGCAAGCTCGCCCTACGGGACTGAGTACACTGTCAAGCAGCTGATAGAATATGCGCTTCAGGAATCTGACAACACTGCATATTACCTGCTTTACAAGAAGTTCGGCTGCCAGTGGTTCAATAATCTGATGTCTTCGATAGGGGCTAACATCTATCTCGGCTGGGATTATCTTTACACTTTCAGCACGGTAACGGATATGGCAAAGTGCTACTGGGATATCTATAACTATTCGCTGGATAACGAATACGGCAAGTGGATGACTGACCTTATGGCTGATGCTAAATACAACTATCAGATAGGTTATGCGCTGGGTGACAAGTATAAGGTCTCTCAGAAGTACGGTTCGGAGTTTGAAGATCTTTCGTTCCATAACTGTGCTATAGTTTATGCGGACTCCCCGTTCGTTCTTTGCATATATACAACGCTCTATCCAGAGATAGAGGACAGCTTCATCATATTCAGGGAGCTTGCGGTCGAATTTGACAAGCTGAACAGACTTATCGCACAAAGCTAGATGCTATACCAGGGTTCATCTTTCCGCGCCGCGGGCCGGGAAAGATGTATGAGATCAAATATAATTAAAGGAGAAGTAATATGGAAGAGTTAAAGGCTTACAAAATACATATGGGAGCTGCTGACTGCGCTGTTGATATCGGCGACGGTTCAGAGAGAGGAGAATATGTCAATCAGGACTATATGCTGCACAAGCTCGGTAGACCTCACCGCGGTGTAAGCCTGATGTACTGCTATTATCCGCTGGATAAGGAGTTCCCTGCAAGGATATCTGAGGCCTGCAAGGATATGGAGGTCTCATTCGCGTGGGATTACCCATATGATGATTATTTCACCTACAAGGGCGGGCTTAACGGAAACACCGATGACGAGCCCTTCACCTATATGAGAGATGTAAGGCGCCACGGTCAGGACATTGTGCTGACGCTGACTGTTGACCCTAATGTGAGTGATGAGCACCTTATAGCTATAGCTAAAGACCTCAGGCCTTTCGGCAGGGTGCTTATGAGGATAAACCATGAGTGCACGGGCGACTGGTTCTCATTTACAAAGAGGGCTTCTTATAAGGAGCTTGGGGACTTCTTCTGCAAATTCAATAAGATACTGAAAGAATATGCGCCGAATGTTAAGACTATCCTCTGTGCAGGCGGTATCGACGACAAGACCGGCAAGCTTGAAATGGAAGAGGAATTCCTGCAGGCTTACAGAGAGTGCGATATATGGAGCATTGACAAGTATTTTGCGCTGCACTGGGGCTGGCCATATGATGTTGCGGAAAGAGGCGGAACTTCACACTCGCGTTCAGTGATAAAGGACGTTTATGAATACACCAAGAGGACTTACAAGCGCCTTGTAGAGATCAACGACGGCGTGGAAAAGCCTATGGTAATGAGTGAGCTGAATGCCGACGGCGATGTTACGGGGCCTTACGATCAGGCGGCTATGGTCAAGGAATTCTGCGACCTTTTGAAGGCTGACAGTGATAAGGGCTGGTTCAATGCGTTTACTATGTATCAGTTCAGAGACAGAGGAAGGCTCGGCCTTGAGATAGAGGACCCGAACTACCCTGACTGCGGTATCGAGCAGCCTTTGATGAAGACCTACAAGGATATTATCCACGATGAGTTTTTCAGCCCGAAGATAGAGAAAGGCAATGATGAGATAAGCTTCCCTGCTAAGCTAAGGTGGGGCGGCGCCGAGGACGCTGAGGGAATCGAGATACCTCTCCACTTTGAGAAGAACCCGCATTTCTGCGAGGTATACTTTGAGGACGATTCAAACCTGATAATGGAGCTTAACGGAAAGTGGTTCTATAAGTCACCTAAGGCTAAGGTGATTGACCTTATGGCTGCTTTCTTTGAGAAGCCCCTTAATGGCGAGGCTGACCTTACTCTGAAGATTTTCGCTCCTCCTGCCGGCGGTGAGAACGATCTTTCACTTGATGACGGCCTGATGAACGCTTATTCGACTATCGAGAAGCTGCCGAAAATAAGAATAAGATTTGAGCCTGTAGAGCTTTAATATAAAACCAGCGGACTAAAAACATAGTCCGCTGATTTTTATTTTAAACTAATTCTATTTTACCGCAGGCAGTGCACATTCGTGCAACG
>CACXFU010000024.1 GCA_902767035.1 uncultured Ruminococcus sp. | reverse complement strand
TCGCTAAAAGTCTTTGGAAAGGGGGTCCGGGGGAATAACCTTTCTTCAGAAAGGTTTTCCACCGATAGCACCGCGGGCAGCTGAAAAGGCGCTGCTGTTCCATTTCCTCAGCCAGAATTCCCTTGTCCATGTGTGTTTGTCGTCACCGCTGATGACCTCGTCACCGTATACTGCCGCAACATGGCCGCCATTGCTGAACTCTATCTCCTGCAGGGGAGCTGTCATCCTCATCGCATTCACCCAGCACCAGCCATTTTCCGATGACCCTCTCATCATTTTCAAACTTTATCTCCGCATTCTCAATAAGCGGCTTGAATTGCTGTTTCATATCAATACCTCCGTTGATCCTGTTTTTCAGTCCTTCAAGATCACGAAGCTGCTTTTCAATCTCAGCCTTTTTATCAGCGAACAATGCGTCGATATCCTCGCCCGAATAAAGCAAAGACCTTATCTGCGCAAGAGAGAACCCCACGGCTTTAAGCTCACATATGCGCTCAAACACCGCTGTCTGCGACCTGTCATAATACCGGTACTCCGTAAACCTGTCGATATAAAGCGGCTTGAGCAGCCCTACCTTGTCATAATGTCTGAGCACCGATATGTTCGTTTTGCAGGCTTTGGCAAAGTCTCCGATTTTCATGATCTCAACTCCTTTTTTCATTTGTAAGGTACCTTATGTGCATATTATAAGCCTGATGTTAAGTTGAGAGTCAATAGCTTTCTGAAATAATTATTCTCTGGAAAGTTTGCCGTTTTCCTGCCTGGATATCCTGCCCTCGGCAATGGCCTTGTCTGTTGCAAAGCGCACGGTGTTCTCTATCTGTGCTGTCAGCCTTGTGAACGAGAACTTCTTTGCGGTCTCGCGAATAAGGTCGCTCTCGCTCAGCGCTATCTGCTCCTCGAGCACTTCAAGCGCCGCACAGGTAAGCTCCTGAGACGGTATCTCATCGATCGCTCTCTGCATACTGTCAGTAGGCGTGCGGTAAAAGTCCATCTTTGATGTATCGCTTCCGCTCTCCCACAGGAATGCCTTCTCACTGTCCATAGTTATCTGCTTGCCGAGCCTTGCCATAAGCTGCCCGAATGCGACCTCAGCCTTATGGGTGTCTCTTGTGATGCCCCAGGTTTTGAACACCTTTTTCATAAATATAGTTCTCTCTATCGGGGCTTCGGTCTTTAATATCTGCCCCATTGAGGACAGTATTTTGCCCTCGTTTTTGGTGTCATAAAATGCCTGTCCGCTTCCGAGCTCGCCGAGCTTTGCTTCCTTGTAGGCTACAGCCTTTGTCACTGCCGCAGCGGGCTTTTCCTTTTCAAAGACCGGCTCCTGTCTGGGTGCTTCGGTCTTTACTATCGGGGTGTCTGCGTTGTCTATCGCATTCTTTATCTGAGCCATTACCCTTTCAGGATCATCGAACCAGTCGATAGTCCATACCCTCAGCAGTCTCCAGCCAAGTCCTTCAAGCACTGACGGCTGTGAAACGAACCTGTCCTTAGATGACGGAGCCTTTCTGCAGTTTGTGCCGTCAAGCATAATGCCGAGCATATAGTGATCCTTGTTCTCAGGGTCGATAACTCCGATATCCACCTTGTATTCAGACGTTCCTATAGAGCAGCTGCATTCATAGCCCAGCTCTCTTATCCTCTCAGCGATCTCAGCCGTGATCGCATCTGCGGACGCCTCGCTCTTCTCTGCTGACGAAATGTTCCTGCCGCGCTGTGCAAATTCGAGGAAAGCCTTCAGCCCCTCAGCACCCTGAGAATGAGTGCGCGAGAGGTCGATCTGTTCAGGCCTCAGAACGGAGTAGATTATCATTTCCTTCTTTGATCTCGTCACTGCAACGTTCAGTCGTCTCCAGCCGCCGTCGCGGTTTATAGGCCCGAAGTTCATCGAGACCTTGCCGTCCTTGTCGGGGCCGTACCCTATGGAGAACAGTATAACGTCTCTCTCGTCTCCCTGAACGTTTTCAAGGTTCTTTATAAATACAGGCTCCTTTGAATTTGCATCGAACTCCGCGATGTCGGGGTCAGCCGCAAACTCGTCCTCGAGCATATCCTGTATAAGGGTCTGCTGTGCAAGTGAGAATGTAACAACGCCGATGCTGTCGTTTCTGAGCTTTTCATCTCTGAGCCTTCTCATTATCTCAGCGACGACCGCCTCAGCCTCAGCCTTGTTCTGCTTTGAGCTTCCCTTATCGTAGTAGCCCTCGAGCTGCACCAGCTTTACCTGAGACACCATCTCCTCAGGTGACGGGAAGGTGTAGAGCTTGCTGTCATAATACATCACGTTTGAGAAAGCTATCAGGCTCTCATGCTTAGAGCGGTAATGCCATTTCAGATATTCCTGCGGCATTGAAAGCGCCAGACAGTCATCAAGCAGGCTTTCAAGGTCTTCCTGCTCGAAGTTCTCCTCATCAACAGTCTCCGTCTTGAAGAAGGTGGTAGGAGGCAGCTGCTTGGGGTCGCCTACTATGATAGCGTTGTCAGCCCTTGCGATAGTGCCCACAGCTTCGCTCGTGGGCAGCTGTGAAGCCTCATCGAAGATAACGAGATCAAACTTCGGGAACGCAGGGTCTATATACTGTGCCACAGAGATCGGGCTCATGAGCATACACGGGCAGAGCCTTCTCAGCAGCGTAGGTATTTGCTCAAACAGCTTTCTTATCGAGAGCATACGGCCTTTATTCTTGATAGCCTTTTTAAGTATCCCTATCTCCGAAGACGCAGCTGGATCAGCCTGAGCGTCAGGAATGTTTGCAGAGAGCCTTGATACCAGCTGAGTTACCGTAAGTGTGCGGAAGGTCTCAGTCACCTCTGCATACCTTGCGATAATGTCCTCAGCCTGCTTTCCGCTGAAGCTTGAAAGTCTCTTGTCCTCGCGGATATATTTGAGCGCCAGCCCGTAATGCACCGCACAGAGCATACAGCCTTTCAGCTCCTCAGGCTGAGCCTTTGCCGTCCTGTATACAGCGCACACTCCCGAAAGCCCGTTTTGTCTCATCTGTGCTTCACACTGGTTGAATATCACCTTTTCTCTGAGGTCACTGATGTTAGCGATAAACACATCGAGGGTGGTGATAACGTCATTTATCCAGCTCTGAGAGCTCTCCTCCCTGGTAAAGTCAACGCTGTACCTCTGAGAGAACCCGTCGCACGCCGATATGAAGCCCTCAACAGCTGCCGCCGAGACCGCAGACTGCTCCGTATAAAGGGGCAGCTGTCCTGCCGGCGCAGAACCCAGCTTCTTATAGGCATCATCAAGTGCCTTTGATTTTTTCACAGCAGCTCTGAGGGCAGCCCAGTCGGTACCCTCACCCTGCCAGAGCGTGCCTGCCGCTGCCGTTACCGCAGCGTTCGCCGAGAGCAGAGCCTGCCTTTTATCATTCACAGCACATAACCTGTCAAGCTCGGCTGCCACATTCTGCTTAGTTATAAAGCCTGCCTTCTTCGAGTAAGCGCTGAGCCCCGTGACTACCTTCTTGATACCGAAGTGCTTTGAGAGGAACCACTTTGCGCTGGCCTCGTTATATGCACGCCTTGCCGCAGCACAGTCATAGGTAAGTATATCATTGTTGTAGGTGTTCAGCAGCTCAGCCTTTGCGGCGTTGAGCGCCTCACCCTCATCACAGAGCCCTTCAAGCCCATGTGCAAGTGTTTCAGCTTCTGCATTTCCTATTATCCCTGCCAGTGCCGTGCCGTTTATCGCCGATGCGTGAACTATGCCGCAAAGTGCCTCGGCGCTCTTGCGCTCTCCGCCAGCATTAACAGGTATGGCCGCATTCAGCGCACTGAGAGCATCTCTTGCCGCCGCGCCCTTTGCCAGCAGCTCCTGTGCCGCACTCACAAAGGCGTCTCTCAGCTCTGTTGAGTATTCGGCTCCGTTGTACGTTCTGAACGGGTGCTCAGAGAACGTTCCGAGCTCAGCTGCCGCAGACGCATACTTGTCCGTCAGGTCTTCAAGCTCTGCCAGCTTGTCGCTGTCGATAGACATAAGAAAGCTCTCATCAAGCGTCAGCCTGTCCTTGAATCCAAGATAAGTCCTGAATATCCCTATCGAATCAAAGAGAGACTTTCCGCACTTTCTCTGATCGTGCAGAGCATCCATTATGTGACACAGCTCGCCCTTAAGCTCTTCGCACTTTGCGGCAGTCTGCTCATATTCAGCAGCAGCCTTTATATGCCCGACCTCCAGCGCCTTTTCAAGCTGAGCGAGAACTACGCTCTTGTTCGTCTTGTTTGAATGCAGCTCCAGACAGAACGGGTCGAGTCCTATCCCTGCGAGCCTTTTTTTAACAACGCTCAGCGCCGCCATTTTCTCAGCCGCGAACAGTACCGACTTTCCCTGATACAGCGCATTAGCTATCATATTAGTGATAGTCTGAGACTTACCCGTTCCCGGGGGTCCGTGCAGAACGAAGCTCTCACCCTTGGAGGCCATTACCACTGCCGTCAGCTGTGATGAATCCGCGATCATAGGTACTGCAACATCAGCCATCGAAACCGTCCTGTCACTGTTCTCAGCGTTCACGGTCTGCGGCTGAGGCGTCCACGCTATTGAGCCTTTTATAAGGCTTGCAACTATCTTGTTCTTTGCGAGCTCATCTGAGCGGTTCCTGATATCGTTCCACATAACGAACTGACCGAACGAGAAAAGCCCCAGATATGCATAGTCGAGCACTGCCCAGCGTTCCTTTTCCGAGACCGCCTGCCTTACCGTATCAAACACCAGAGCAGTATTAGCACCGTTCTCATCAGCCGGCAGGGGATCAAGCCCGCTTATAACTATCTCGTGATCCTGCTTCAGATACTCTATCAGTGTGATGTTGGCCTGAGAATCCTCCTGCCTTGTTCTTATCACATAGCCCTTGCCCCGTGTGCTTCTGATAAGGTCAACAGGCACCAGCATCAGGGGAGCATACCTAGCCTTGTCAGAGGTGTCCGTCTCATACCATCTGAGAAAGCCCAGTGCTAAAAACAGCGTGTTTGAGCCGTTCTCCTCAATCGCCGTCTTAGCTGACCTGAAAATGCTTTTCAGTGTGCGCTCAAGCTCAGTCTGAGAGAGAAACGTGCTTATCCTTCCGTTTGAAAGGTCATTCTCGCTTATCCTCTTTATCGTCTCGGCGTCGGGCTCAAATTCAAACTCCTTTTCCTCAGGTTTTTCACTCAGCTCTGACGGTGCCTCGCAGACGGTAAGATCATGCTCGCTCACCACCGTGTCCTCAAGCACTGATAGGTCAGAGCTTATCAGCCTGAGGGTGTTTTTCGTAGGCCTGAAATTGAGCAGAGAATTTCTCAGGCTCAGATCAAGAAGCTTTCTTTCCCACATTTTCTGTTTGGTCATTGCCTTGTCGGCAGGCGGTGCTGACTGAGCCGTCCCTTCGGTGTTCATTACATTTACTTCTTCCATGATCGCTCCCCCTTTCAAGCCCTTACTTCGTTATTATAGCAAGTGCGCAGTCCATTCTGCCCCTTATAACGTCAAACCTGACGTTTTCATATCCGCCCTCGCGAAAAAATTCCTTGTAGCTTTCAAAGGTGAACTCGTGTCTGAAATCCACTCCTGCAAGACGCAGCGCATCTGCCACAAGCTCCTGCGAGGCGTTCTCTTTGTTTATGTAGGTCGGTATTATGACCTTTCCGCCCGTTTTGCAGACACGAAGCAGCTCATTTATCGCCTTGTAGGGCTCATCGAGCAGGTGGATAACGTTTCCGGCCACTGCCTTGTCAAAGCGCTCGTCACGGCAGTTGATGTGCATAATGTCCGCATACCTGAACTTTATGTTTGTGAGGTTGTCGCAGTTTTTCTGCGCTTCCACCATCATTCCCCTTGAAAGGTCGGTAGCAACAAGCAGTCTGCACTTCGGGGCGATGTATTTGCTTATCGCACCCGTTCCGCAGGCGCACTCGAGAACGAGGTCTCCCTCATCGATCTCCTGAGCCACTCTCTTGCCGAGGTTTGTGTATACCTCCTTGTTGTAAAGGGTCTCTGAAATGTCATATATTCCCGCGAATTTGTCCCATATCATATTTGTTCCTCTTTCTGTCTTTATCTGATGTAATTCTCCTCAAAGGTGTTGAACGGCGCCAGCGGTATCCCTGCCGAATTATATACGTTCACCTCGCCGTAGTTCGTCCAGCAGTATGCTGCAAACTTAGGCTCAGCCACCTCGCTGCTTGAAAGCACTATCTTCTCTCCCTGCAGCTCAGCCTTTGCCGGCCTGAACTCGCCGTCCTCGCCTGCTATCTCAAAGCCCGAGCCGTCACCGCGTATCTCAAGCCCCTCGGCGTACTTGAATGTGAGCACAGCCTTGCCGTCCTCAAACACGGCAGAATCAAACCTGGCACCGTCCGCCTTTACGTCCATACCGTAGACCATTTTCTCCGCCTGCAGGCAAAGCCTTTCACCAACGGGCAACTTGTCTGTCGGGTGGATATTGTCAAGCTCTCCGCAGTCAAGTATCACAGCCATGCCTGTGTTTTTAACGGTCCTGTAGGCTCTGTCCTGTGCCGAGCGTATCTTCGCCCAGTGCTTATAGTCAGGGTCCTTCTCATACTTGAACATCGGCAGCTGAGTAAGTATGAACGGCAGATCATCGTCGCCCCACTTAGTTCTCCAGAGCTCTATTAGCGACCTGAACAGGTAATAGTAGCTGTCGGCCTTGTGGTCGTCAGACTCTCCCTGATAGTAGAGAAATCCTCTCAGTGTGTAGGGGCATACCCTCATCAGCATAGTGTCATAAAGGCCTGTCGGTCTGAACGGGTTGAGCTCGCACATAGGTCCCGGCCAAAGGTTCTCGCCGCAGATCTCCTGCACCCTGTCCCATGATGCTCCCGGCTCCGTTTTATAGACCTCCTGCTCCTTTTCATGCCACTTCCGGTCATATTCCTCATACTCGCGGTATTCCTTTGTCTGCTCTTCAAGGCTCTTGCCCTTTATCTTCTCATCGTATTCGTCTATGTAGCTTCTTATCCTGCTGTCAGCTTCAAGGGTCTCTCTGTCCACCCAGGCTGATGCCGAAGTGCCGCCCCAGTTGCAGCCGATAAGTCCTACCGTCACGCCGAGCTCCTTCGCAAGCTTTGCTCCGAAGTGGAACCCTACAGCGCTCCATGCCCTTGACTGATCCTTCCCGGCCTGAGACCACGCGGAGTTCTCCTCATCGTGCCAGAATTTCTCGTCCTTGCAGCCGTTTTTCTGAGTGTAGTAAAAGCGCACATTGCATTCCGGCGTGAGCTTTTCGAGAACCTCTTTGCCGCCCTTTGCGTTCTGAAGCTCCAGCTCCATATTAGACTGTCCGCCGCAGAGCCATACCTCACCCACAGCGACCCTGTAGAAAGTTAAGCTCTCGGTCCCGTCAGTCACCGTCATCTCGTAATCTCCGCCGGCCTTCATCGGCGCAAGCGTTACCTTCCATCTGCCGTCCTTAACAGAGCCCTTGCCCTCGTTGCCGTTTATGCTTACGGTAACGGTGCGGCCGTTCTCGCCCTTTCCCCATACGGTGATGTTCTTTTCTCTTTGCAATACCATATCATTGCTGAAAATGCTTGCAGGCTTTAGCATAATGATTTGACCTCCTGATATTATATTGATGATGAAATTATCTGTTCAGATCATAGCAGAACAGTATTATATCCTCATACTCTCCGTTTTTATTATGGTATCCGCCCTCAACAGTTCCTATCGTCTTGAAGCCGAGCTTTTCATAAAGTGCGATAGCCGCCCTGTTTGAAGCTACCACCGCATTGAACTGCAGTATCCTGAAGCCCTTCTGCTTTCCCATAAACAGCGAGTGCTCCACCAGAACTCTTCCTACGCCCTTGCCCCTTACCTTAGATGACACGGCATAGCTTGCGTTCGATATATGGCCGCATCTGCCTACATTGTTCGGGTGCAGTATATAAAGCCCTGCTATCTCACCCTTGTATTCAGCCACCCCAGTAAAGGTCTGGCCTGCGAAAAATTCCGCAGCTTCGGCTTCGGTCATAGGGCTCTCCTGAGGAAAAGCGTTCCCGTTATCTACCACTTCGTTCCATATCACTGTCATTGCCGGTATATCGCCGCTCTCATAAGGCCTTACGGTGATGTTCTTATAGTTTTTCATTATTATTCTCCTATGTTTTTTCCGGCAGACTACTCGATAAATGACTTCATTCCGTGCTCGCGTCTCCAGTCAAGGAAGTCTTCGTATGTCCCTGCACGGTCGATACAGCCGTCAGGTGTTATCTCGATTATCCTGTTCGCAACGGTCTGAACTATCTCATGGTCGTGCGATGCAAAAATAACGACACCCTTGAAGTCACGCATAGCGTTGTTCACTGCCGTGATGGATTCCAGATCAAGGTGGTTGGTGGGCCTGTCAAGCATGATGACGTTCGAGCCGAACAGCATCATCCTTGAGAACATACACCTTACCTTTTCCCCTCCTGAGAGCACCTCTACCGGCTTGTATATCTCGTCTCCCGAGAACAGCATCTTGCCGAGGAACCCTCTGAGGTATGTGTCAGTCACCTCTGACTGTGAATAAGGTCTTATCCAGTCAACGATAGACTCAGTGTGCCCGTTGAAGTACTTCGAGTTGTCCACAGGGAAATAGGACCGTGAGGTAGACACTCCCCATTTGAGAGTACCCTCGTCAGGCTCGTCCTCCTCAGCGAGTATCTTGAACAGCGCCGTAACAGCCTGCTCATTCTCTGAGATGAAAGCCACCTTGTCCGTCCTTGAAAGAGTGAACGAAACATTATTGAGCAGCTTCACACCGTCCACCGTCTTTGAAATGCCGTCAAGCTTCAGTATATCCTTTCCGAGATCCCTGTCCATATTGAACTGTATGAAAGGATATTTCCTTGATGATGCAGGCATCTCCTCAACGCTTATCTTGTCGAGCAGCTTTCTCCTTGCGGTCGCCTGCCTTGACTTTGACTTGTTCGCCGAGAACCTGTTTATGAACTCCTGCAGCTCCTTTATCTTGTCCTCGTTCTTTTTCTGCTGGTTTTTCATAAGCCTCTGCATAAGCTGAGATGACTCATACCAGAACTCATAGTTGCCAACATACATCTTTATCTTTGTGTAGTCTATATCAACTATGTGCGTGCACACATTGTTAAGAAAATGCCTGTCGTGCGATACTACGAGCACCGTTCCGAAATAGTCAGCAAGAAAATCCTCCAGCCAGCGTATAGCGTCGATATCGAGGTGGTTAGTAGGCTCGTCAAGCATAATTATATCAGGGTTCCCGAAAAGTGCCTGTGCGAGCAGCACCTTTACCTTCTCGTTGCCCGAAAGGGAAGACATCTGAGAGTACAGTATGTCCTCGGGAAGTCCCAGCCCCTGCAGAAGCTTTGATGCGTCGCTCTCAGCCTCCCAGCCGTTAAGCTCTGCAAATTCGCTTTCGAGCTCTCCCGCACGGTCGCCGTCCTCCTCGGTAAAGTCCTCCTTGGCATAGAGCGCGTCCTTCTCCTGCATTATGTCATAGAGCCTTTTGTTGCCCATTATCACCGTGTCGAGCACGTTGAACTCATCAAATGCAAAGTGATCCTGCTTCAGAACAGAAAGCCTGTCCTCCTTTGAGATGAACACCTCACCCGTAGTAGGCTCCAGCTCACCGTCAAGAATTCTCAGGAAGGTAGACTTTCCGGCACCGTTAGCACCTATAATGCCGTAGCAGTTGCCGTTTGTGAATTTGAGGTCAACGTCCTTGAAGAGGAGCTGCCCCCCGAAAGACAGGCTTACATTGTTTACTGTTATCATTTTAACTCTCCTTATTATAAAAATACATACATATCTATTATAGCACAGAACTTAACTTTTGTCTACTGCAAATGAGCAGTTTTTCCTGTATAGGCATAGGTTATTACGTAAGATGTTTTTACTTATTGTGATAAATCACTTTCGGATAGCTGGAATATGTGATGCTATTTGTGTATAATATACTATTGACAAACAATATTATACGTGATATAATATTGTCAGATCGAAAACAAGAGGTGATCATATGGCATTTCCATTGAGTGCAGCATTGCTTGATTCGCTTGTTTTATCGGTCGTTGAGGGCGGAGACACTTACGGATATGAGCTTACCAGATATATAAGGGATTGCACCGAGGTGTCTGAATCGACGTTATATCCCGTGCTCAGAAGGCTGATGAAGAACGGTCTTCTTGAGTGCTACGACAGGGAGTATATGGGCAGAAACAGAAGGTATTACCATATAACCACTGCAGGTAAGGGCGCTCTTGGCGGATACCGAAGAGACTGGGAAGAGCACAAGCGCTGTATAGACAGTATTCTCACAAAAGGGGGAGCGGGACAGAATGGACAGATCTGAATATATTATAGCATTGAGGAGCTATCTTGGCAGCAGAGGAATGCAGCCGGCAGATGTAGAGGAAGCGATAGGCTTTTACGGTGACATCATTATGGAGGGCTCCGACGAGGAATTTGAGCGGCTCGGCAGTGTCGAGAAGCTCGGCAACGAACTGCTTGCGCAGAGCGGTATCTTTGTTGGCGGTGAGGGCAGCTATCAGATGGAGAGCGCCTTTGTACCCGGCCAGCAGAGCAGTACTTTCAACCCTCCTCCCGAGGATCCGGCGGCTCAGGCCAAGAGAAACAGCCTGCTTATAATCATTATCCTTATAGTTACCTTCCCGATATGGATAGGCTTTGTAATGGGTATGTTCGGTGCAGTGTTCGGCATCTGCGCTGCATTTATAGCTATCATCGCGGTCCTCACGATCGGCGGTGCGGCTCTTGCGGTTGAGGGCGTCATACAGATGTTCAGCATCCTTCCCGTAGGGCTCGTCCTCTGCGGAGCAGGCCTTGTATTGATCGGTGTCTGCGGCCTTACTTTCATACCGCTGTTCAGGCTGTTCATAAAGTTCATAGCGTGGGTCTGCAAGACTGTGTTCGGGCAGCTCAGACGTCTTACTGCGGGGGTGAGTGCGTGATGAACGAGCAGAAAAAGAGCAGGAAGCTCCTGAGAACAGCCCTTGCAGGATTTATCCTTGTGGGCGCTTCGGCGGTTTACGGTGCCGTCAAGGCGGTAGGCTTTATCAGGCACGGAAAAAACAAGAGCTCGGAGGTGAACGGCAATGGCTAGATATGATGCTGCAGGTGATGTTAAGCGTATGCGCTATCCGTTCTTGGTGCCTCTTTGTATCCTTATTATAGGCGCTGTGCTGCTGGCCGTAGGTCTGATGACGATGAGAAAAGCGGATATGAAAAAATATCTGGGCTCCTATTCTATGGATGAGGTAGTTGCAGGGGCCGATATAACCGAGCTTGACTTTGAGCTTGGCGCGGCAGATATCACTATAGGCCGCAGCGATGACGACGATATCCATATCGTGGCAGATGGCATCCCTTATAAGATACATCAGCGCACCGAGAGAAAAAGGCTCTTCATTTATTCCGACGATAAGGATATGGGCATAACGAACATCTGGATACCGATCGTCAGCAAGAAAAGCTTGAACGGAAAGATAACCATTCTCGTTCCCGATAAAGAGTATTCGTATATAGATATCAACTGCGGTATCTGCTCTATCAAGGCAGATGATCTCACCTGTGATAAGCTGAAGCTCGATATAGGCGCCGCAGATGCAGATCTCAGCGGTATCACCTGCACGGGTGATGCGAAGATAGAGGGCGGCATGGCAGATATCGATATGAAAAACTGCTCGCTGTTCAAGAGCGACTTCGATCTCGGAATGTTCGAGCTTGATTACGACGGCGCTATCGAGGGCGAGACGATGATCGACTGCGGTATGGGAGATGCGGATTTCGTGATAAACGGCAGCAGATCAGACTATCATATAACAAAGAGCGGCAAAGTAAGTATAAAGGGCTCAGGCTCTGATAACGGCGACGGCATCAGGATAGATGCTGACAGCTCAGCCGCAAAGATAAAACTGGAATTCAAAGATTAAGAAATGAGGTATCATCATGCAGAAAAAGCTTTACAGAATAAGACAGGGCAGAATGATCGCAGGAGTGTGCACAGGACTGTCACAGTATCTTGACATTGACGTTAACGTAATAAGACTGCTGGCAATACTTCTCGGCTGCACAGGCACCGGAGTGATAGTATATATCGCAGCCTGCGTGCTCCTTCCTGAAGCGTAACACCTGATATGAACAAGAGACAGCCCCATTTTATGGGGCTGTAATTCTGTAATAAAGCCCGAAGCGCAGCACTGGCAATACCAACCCCCACGACCCCCAACCATAATCTTGCTGTTTTTCTACAAAAAAGTCGGAAAAACACAGGGTCAATTGTTCAAAATCCTCAATCTTGCGAAAACAGTTGAAAATTTTATCCGATTATAGTATAATGAAGTTTAAACCAGATTGCGGAACCGTTACTCTGTGTCCGTTATCTTGATTTGGAGGGTCGAATGTGTTCAGGATAGTAAAAAAGAAAAACCTTAATGCCTCAGTTGTCCTTATGGAGCTTGAAGCTCCGTATATAGCCGCAAAGGCAGAGGCAGGCCAGTTCGTGATAGTAAGAGCAGTTGAGGAGGGTGAGCGCATACCCTTCACCATTGCCGATTATGACAGGAACAGAGGCACGGTAACTATTATATTTCAGGTGATAGGCGGCTCAACAATGGAGCTTGCAGCTCTCGAGGAGGGCGGCAGCGTCCTTGACCTTGTAGGCCCGTTGGGTATCGCTACCGAATACGGCGATGTAAAAAATGTTGCCGTCGTAGGCGGAGGCGTAGGCTGTGCGATAGCTTATCCGCAGGCAAAAAAGCTCTTCGGTATGGGTGTCGGTGTCGACCTCATAGCCGGCTTCAGAAATAAGGACATCGTTATCCTTGAGGACGAGATGAAGGCCGCATCGAACGACCTTTTCGTCTGTACCGATGACGGCTCCTACGGCACCAAGGGCTTCGTAACAAACAAGCTTGAAGAGCTCATCACCTCAGGCAGGAACTATGACCTTGTCATAGCTATCGGCCCTGTGATGATGATGAAGTTCATTTGTGATATAACAAAAAAATACGGCATAAAAACTATCGTATCTCTCAGCCCTATAATGATCGACGGCACAGGTATGTGCGGCTGCTGCCGTGTCACTGTTGACGGCAGGACCAGATATGCCTGCGTTGAGGGTCCCGATTTTGACGGCCACCTTGTAGACTTTGACGAGCTCCTCAGAAGAAACTCCGCTTATAAGCAGCAGGAGAAGGACCACATATGCAGACTTACGGGAGGTGTCAGATAATGCCCGATATGAGAACTTCCAAGATTCCTGTCTCCGAACAGGATCCGAAAGTAAGAGCGCGTAACTTTAAAGAGGTATCTCTCGGCTACACCGCTGAGGAGGCCATGGCCGAGGCAGAGCGATGCCTTAACTGTAAACACCGCCCCTGTATGACAGGCTGCCCCGTTGGCGTGCGTATACCTGAATTTATCGAAAAAGTAAGAGAGGGTCTCTTTGAAGAGGCCTATGATATAATCAGATCAACAAATTCTCTTCCTGCCGTCTGCGGCAGGGTATGCCCTCAGGAAAACCAGTGTGAGGGCAAATGCGTCCGCGGCATAAAGGGCGAGCCCGTAGGCATCGGCAGACTTGAACGCTTCTGCGCAGACTATATGGCAGACAAGGAGCACACCGTTGCCGCCGCTCAGCCGAACGGCCATAAGGTAGCCGTTATCGGCGCAGGCCCCTCAGGCCTCACCGCAGCAGGCGACCTTGCAAAGCTCGGCTATGATGTCACCGTCTTCGAGGCCTTCCATACGGCCGGCGGTGTCCTCTCCTACGGCATACCTGAGTTCAGGCTCCCGAAACAGATAGTAAAAAGAGAGGTCGCAGGCCTTGAAAAAGCAGGCGTAAAGATAATGACCGATATGGTCATAGGCAAGGTCCTCTCGGTAGATGAGCTCATGGAGCAGGGCTTTGAGGCCGTCTTCATCGGTTCTGGCGCAGGTCTCCCGAGATTTATGGGCATACCGGGCGAGAACCTCATCGGCGTCTATTCCGCAAATGAGTACCTCACCAGGATAAACCTGATGAAGGCCTATAAAGACAGCTACTCCACCCCCATAATGCGCAGCAGCAGCGTTGCAGTCGTAGGCGGCGGCAATGTCGCTATGGACGCTGCCAGAAGTGCCATGCGCCTGGGGGCAGAGAAGGTGTACGTAGTTTACAGGCGCTCGATGGACGAGCTCCCCGCAAGAAAAGAGGAGGTTCATCACGCCGTTGAGGAGGGCATAGAGTTCCTCACTCTCACCAACCCTACAGCCGTTATCGGCGATGATGACGGCAAGGTCATCGGTATGGACTGCGTTAAAATGCAGCTCGGCGAGCCCGATGAGAGCGGCAGAAGAAGACCCGTAGTTATCGAGGGCTCGGATCACAGACTTGACTGTGACACCGTGATAATGGCTCTCGGCACCTCGCCTAACCCCATGCTCAGGGCAGCTACCCCGGGCTTAGAGGTCAACAAGCGCGGCTGCTTCATAGTTGATGAAGCCTCTCAGACCACAAAACAGGGCGTTTTCGCAGGAGGAGACGCCGTCACGGGCGCCGCAACGGTAATACTTGCGATGGGTGCAGGCAAAAAAGCCGCCGCAGAGATCGACAGATATATCAAGGCGCAACAATGAAATTTTTGTTAAAACACTTGCACGCGGGCAAAATATTTGTTATACTGTATGTTAGTATTTTTGCTTTATTGAATTAGAAAGAAGGAATGTAAAATGAATCTGACCGTATTAGCAGAGCAGCAGGCGTCAACAGCCTCTCTTCTGATGACGTTTTTACCTCTGGTGCTTATCCTTGTGGTATTCTATTTTCTGATAATCCGTCCGCAGAGAAAGCAGGAAAAGCAGGATGCTCAGATGAGAGAGAACCTTGAGATAGGCGATGAGGTAGTTACCAACGGCGGTATCGTGGGCATAGTTTTCCAGATCAAGGAGGACACCGTAGTTATCGAGACCGGCGGTGACAGGAGCAAGATCAGAGTCAAGAAGTGGGCGATCGCCAAGAACGAGACCATTCACGACGACCAGTAATATGACACTTTCAGCACCGACAGGTAAGTGCCTGTCGGTGTTTTGCTTTTTAGTTACACGTACACAGTTATGTTATGATTTAATATAAAAGCACTCGCCTTGTTAGGGGGCTTTCC
>CACXFU010000023.1 GCA_902767035.1 uncultured Ruminococcus sp. | reverse complement strand
ATCACTGGTCTGTTTGCCATGGACTATTTTTATTCTAGCACTATTACTGGCGGCGCACCGCAAGTAATTCCGGCTCTCCGAGCCGTTTGGTTTGCCGATCTCCGTATCGTTGCAAGCTAATTCAAAAGCCCCTCAAGGGCGCTCATCATATCACAGGCGGTGAGCCTTGTGTATATGATTACATATATTAGAGGGAGAAAAGGTCGAAAAGGTTCACCTGAATTTGTAAACAAAGTTTTAATTCCGCGCAGTATTATCATCGGGGGAAAGATTTTTTATAACGGGTCTGCTGTTTAAACAAATTTTACATTTGCCTATGAACTTTTGCTGCTGCCGCGCTCTCTAACATACAGAAATAAAAAAGGAGTGACAGCAATGACGTTTAAGGCTTTTATAAAAAAGGTCCTTGAATACATGGACCAGAAAGGAATGCTTGACGATCTGAAAGAGAAGTACAAAAGCAGCGGCGATACTGAGAAAAACCGAAAGCAAAGCAGTGAGAGAAAAACCTAAGAGCGTTCACTTATATGAACGCTCCTTTTTTTGTGGCATAAAAAGAACGCTTCTCTTAAAGAAAAGCGTTCTTATATATTATTCACTTATGCACCGTTATGAGAGTGCAGCGGCCTTTCTTCTCTTTCTGAGCTTTAATAGCACTGCACCGTAGGCGGTCATTCCCACCAGCAGGGCGGCCGTGACTATGTCACTGATATCAACGCCTGTCGGCAGGATACCGTTTTTATCATTTGTAACTGCCAGCGTGGTATCCTCACTCAGAGTGAATGTCAACTCGTCAGTCTCTACAGCTTCCTCGCTGCCGAGCCTGAACGTGGTGTCGTAATCCTCGTTCTGCTCAGTTACTGTGACCTTTGCATCGGCCGGCAGGGTTATCGTTACTCTGTCACCGTGCTTTAGCCTGAACGTATCGCCGGAACTGAGGGGTTCATCCTGAGCCGTACCGTTTTTGCTCCATGCAAAGCTGTCAGCAGCTGCTGCGCCTTCGACATCAAGCTTAAAGGTGAACTGTTTGTTCTTGCTGCCGAAGATGCCAGTTACGCTCTTCGTTACGGTAAGGTCTGCAAAGCTCTCTCCCTTTGAGTTCGGAGCACTTATTACGCATGAGATCTTTCCGTCACTGTTATCAGTCCTGAGCCAGCTTTCCTGTTCGGGGTCTCCCATCGTGACAGTGCCCAGAGACGATATAGTGAACACTATGTCCTTATCAAGAGCCTCATAATTGTCAGGCGCTTGCGCTTCCGTAAGGTAATAGGTCCCGACGGGCAGCGTCTTATCTATCTTCGGGATAACTCCGTTCGCTCCGCTCACAAGATCTTCATATCCCTCCATAGGGAAGTAATCCTTTAAGATCTTATTGTCAGACGACATAGCGCCCTTATAGAGTGCAAAGTGTGCGCCCGCAATGCCTTTTTTGCTGCCTGAATCTATTTTCAGGGCTTTGAGCTCAAACTGCATATTGTAGATGTCGATATAAGCGACAAGCTGATCTCCTGTCACATCGGATTTATAGGCGTTCTCCCACTTCTCCTCATTGCCTGAGATAGTTACCGTATCATCGCTTGCGATAGTGAAAACGGCAGTGTTCGGAAGGCTTATATAACCGGAAGGCGGCTCGGTCTCTGTCAGCTTATAGTCCTTGCCTCTTTCAAAGTCATAAAGGATCGTCACTCTTCCGTTCTTATCCGATGTGAACGTGCCGAGAGCTTCCTCATCAAGCTTCAGAGTGAACGTTCCGCCAGCGAGCGGTTCTCTAGTCTTCATATCATAGAGGGTGACAACTATTCCGCCCTGACGGGTGTTCGTGATCTTATCCTCACGGATATTCACAGGTGAGCCTTCCTCGCCGGAGGAGCTCTTCGCCTCTCCCTTATCGTAAGAAACGGCATAGGAGAAAGTATCCTTCGTGGTCTTTCCGGAGGAGACCGCACCGACTGTAGTAAGATCACCGTCAGACAGCTTTTTGGAAATACTGCTGTAGGTCACGGTGCCGTCTTCGGCAACGGCTGCGCCGGTAAGCTCTACCTCGCATATCTCATAGTCATCAAGCGTGCAGCCCTCTTTGAGGTCGTCAAAGAAATATCTTACTGAGGGTGAGCTGTCGGTTATTGCCTTTACTGTTCCTGCGACCAGTTCTCCCTTGGCGTATACTGCCGTGAAGATCGGGTCATGAGAGGTGGTAAAGTCCTTATCGCTCCAGCTCTTCTCGGCCTGTATCTCCCAGCCCCTCTTGTTTCTTATCGCCATGTTCGGAGACTCTGTCTTCTTTATTCTTCCTTCGTTGACAGGGTCTCCCTCGTCTATGGTATAGGAGAGGGAATTGTCGCCCTCAATGCAAACATATTCAGACAGCTTATACCCGAGAGGCACTTCATAGTCTCTTTCATCTACTCTGAACTTGGTGCCGGTCAGAAGGTCGGGGACCTCTACCGTATACCATGCAGGTATTTTTGAGACAGAGCCGTACATAGAGGTGTTGAAGGTAAGTCTCTTCTTTTCCTCTTCTGTAAATGAGGAAAGATCATTCTTGCCTGTTGATACAAACAGCTGTTTTTCAGCGTCCCATGTGCAATAATTGTTATAGGGATCCTTTACATAGTATTTATGCATATTTGCGGCCTGAAGCTCACTGCTGTATTCGTTTGTCATATACAGACGGAAGTTGAACGAAGTGCTGTCATCATAGAGCTTGTTGTTGTTTTCGTCATAAAGCTCTTTTCTGAAGCGCAGCGTTCTGAGACCGTCAGGGTCAACAACGTTGTTGAGTACTATATTAGGCCTTTCACTTACCTGAGCCGCGACCGTCTTATATCCCTTGTGGTCAGGATCATCATTACCGTCGTTATCCTCGCTCATAACTTCATCGTTGCACTTTACCGTTTTATATACGTCAGAGTTAAGTGCGCACTCCTTGATGTAATACTCCATAGTATCATCAGGGAAATCTATTGCCACACTTCTTCCGGGGTGGAGGAAGTATACGTGCTCATAGGTAACATTGCTGGTAGGCGGCCTGTATGAAGCCTTATAGGTAACTGCACCCTTGGGATTGAGATACTCCACGCTGACGTGCTCATCATCACTTTCGAGCAGCCGGAAGTCATCATCGCCGTCGACCTTATAGTATATCTGATAGGGGTATTTTATTACGTTGAAGTCAAGGTCAGTGTTAATGTTGTTGCCCTGGTCGTCCTGAACGGAGACCTCTTTTGTCATCATTACCTGACCGGGCTTTACATAGCTGAGGTTGAACCTCATATGCAGGTTTGAAGCTCCGCCGCCTCGCTCCATGTAGTAAACCTTCATGGTGTGAGGAGAATAATCCTTGAAAACGTAGTTGTTGTCTTCGTTCTTTTCAAAAATATCATCTACGTATTTTTGAGCTTCGGCTGCTGTATGACCTCTGTTCAGGAAATTGTTGTAGAAAATATCTCTAAGTGTTGTCTTGTTATTGTTTACGACCACCTCGCCGGTAGAGAAGTTTACCGTTCCTGCAAGTGCGGAGTGGTTTCCGCCGAGGTCGATAACAAGCTCATCGTCAACGTAGAACCAGAAGTCATCGTCTCCTGTGAATTCAAAGATAACGTCATGACCCCATGCGTCCTTGCCGCTTGGCGTCTGAACGAAGCTGGCTCCCATTTCCATACCGTTCTGATAGTTAGGTGATGACCCGACGGTATAGAGTCTTTCATATTTTCTAGGGTCGTTCTCGGGGAGAACGCCTTGCAATTCACTAGTTGGCAGAGCCAGCGCACTGTAAAGGTTAAGCGGATTGAGTGTTGAAAAGGTTTCTTCTGATATTGTGTTATATGGCAGGAACTGACCGTGCAGCAGAGTTGACTTTGAGTTGGCCTCTACGGTTCCAAGCTCTCTGTATACGGTAAAGTTGGTCTCACCGTCCTTGGCAGGGTACTGTGTATTGGTATCCATCAGGGTCGCAAAGTTCTGACAGCTGTCAAACTCAAAGTAACCGCTCTGATCGTAAATACTCTGTATAAACAGGTGGTTTACTGTTGTGGCTCCGCTGTACATATCAGCAAGAGAAACACCGGCATTATTTGTTATGTCGGGATATCCGTTTTCCTTGATATCCGATGAAAGCAGATCCTGAGTAGGGATTGAGGGTTGGTAGCCGATATCGGTCTTAAGCATATTTTTCATGTAGGTTTCGTTGCTGAAGTCTATCATCTTCATAGTGATACCGTACTCGTTATTGTCAACGGTATCGACCTTGGTAAGCGAAGATGATTCAGGCTTTAAAATTGCAAAATAATACGTTTCAGCCTCTTCAATATAAGAGGAAACGATCTTTCCGCTGTTTACGTCAGACTTCAGCCCTGCATAGGCATAGTTATCTTCGTCCCACGCGAGGATATCGGTGTAATAGCCCTCGCCCGTTCTTCCCCTGAGGTTTATTCCTATCTTGCTGTCAGAGAGTATCTGGCCGTTCTTTATCTGAGGAGCTATATACTTGCCCGAATACGGGTTATAAAGCTCATAATAGTTAGTCTCAGAACCGTCAGCGTTGGTGTAAACGGTAAGATCCCATTCAAGGGTGTTTATCTTGCTGCCCACCCACATGATGTCGTCTCCGCGCTCATAGCAGGGAACAAGAGAGCCGTTATGGTCAACAGCGTAGAACTCATAGGCCTTCTGGGCATCGTTCCACACACGGGTGTAAATAACGACCTTTGATTTGTCATTCACTCTTTCCTTGTCGGAAACGCTTACCTTTTCGGCGCTGTAGATCACAAAGTCATCGCTTGTCAGCAGCTTTGAAGGCTCTGCCAAGTTGAGCCATACGCCGGCAGTGCCTTTGTTTTCAGCGGATGAAAAGGCAGAGCTTGCGTAGGTCAGCGTTCTTCCGGCGGAAACGAGCTTTACCTTGCCGCTGTTCGCACCGCTTCCGGGGATCACCTGTATCTGTGAAGGAGTATCTGAAAGAGCCGCGCCGGAGGCCGTAATGCTGAGATACTTTTTCTCTCCGTCGACCATGGCAGAGATATAATAGATATCCTTTCCGACATTTTCAAATGTCCACTCGGTTATCGAGCTGTTTTCTGCCACTAGGTTAACGCCGTTATGGCTGAGAGGATTTACCTTGGTCAGCACCTGCAGTGAATCGAGTTTGTTTGCCGCGCTGCTCTCAGCCATAAGAGCATTTCCGTATGCGCCGCTGTTATAGTCTATAAGGCCGTAGGCCGCATTATCAAGATCATACGGGTCATCGGGCATTTCTCCGCAGTCATACATCAGATTGAGAAATACAAGATTATTGTCGTTTAAAACATTATAACCGACAATTGAACCTGCTCCCGAAGCTTTGGTATTGCGGTTCCAGTAATGACCTTCTTCTGAGCGACAAGTCAAGCCCGAATTGGTCGGTTCGAGTGTGAAAAGTGATTTTTCATTTTCATCAGCAACAAGATTCAGACTTCCTCTGGCGGCATTAGCTGAGACTGTAGCAGACTTGACATACATCGGGGTATCGCCGTCAAGTGTGTATATGTAAAACTTATTTTCGCTGTTTTCGTCTGCTATAAAGTAAAATGTTGCAGCTTCTTCGGGGAGCTCAGTTATAGTTTTATTGCCTGTTGCAGTCAGGCCGTATCTGTCATTATTATCGGTCACCTTTGCGATCGCGCCGCCGGTAAGATAGTAACATTCATTAAGCTTGGATCTGGGGACCAATGCTACCTTAAAGCCTTCGCTGCCGTGTGCCTTGACCCTTTCGATCGTGTCTGCTATTTGCAGGCCGTATTCTCTGAATTCTGCCTGCTTATCATAAACCAGCTCATAAACGCTGAACCCTTCGGCAAGGAAGCTTACCTTTCCGTCCTCAACTGTGAAGTCGTTCACCTGCTCGCGGTCACCGTTATCCTTTATGTGCCACAGCTCCAGCTCGCTGTCTTCACGGATAGCAGGGTCAGCTATCTCAACGGCGATAGGCTCGCCGTCAACAGGCTGGAACTCATCTTCTCCGTCAGTTATTGTGATATCATAGGCTGCAAAGCCATCATATTCGTCGCTCACGTCAACGGCCTCGGCCTCTGCGCCCTCGGGCATAAGGCCGTCAAGGGTTATCACCTTATCGGTATCCTCCTCATTGGGGTAAAGCTCAAAGCTCTGCCTGAGGAGCTGGGTCTCGTTTTCTGCTGCCTGTTCAGTTATCTGTGCAGGGCTGTTCTGCGCATTGACAGGCATATAAGGCAGCGAGCTGCTCATAAGCATTATCGCTGCGGATACTGTGCTTATTATTTTCCTGATGTCAAGACCAAGCATTTCGCTGCCTCCTTTCATTTTTAGTAAATGGACGTCCTCACGGACGATACTGGAGTGAGCACTTTCGGTGCCCACTCACTCTACAATATAGCAAAACACTACTATCCTCATATCCGAGCTGCTTTCAGCGCAGGTGGAGAGGGCAACTATCCTTCCCCTGGCCTCGCCTATGCAGATATCAGCGTTTTTATAGATAAACTCATCGGTATCTGAGGTCTCCGAGACAGAAAAGATCATTTTCTCCTTAGCGCTCAGCTTTGCGGCCGCGAACACCTCGAGCCCGTATATCCTTTCGGCATTCCTGCCTATTATCAGCTCTCCGGTGTGATGCGTTTTCAGATAATCCTCGTCCAGAAAATCATCAAGGGCGCCGAACATCTTTCCGTACTGCATATGATGTCCGTAAATGATCGAATAGTCATCGGAAAAGTCGGGGCTGTTCTCACTGTCAAGAAACAGGCTCCCTGAAAGTGAATAGTTCCCGAAGGGATCCGTGTTAAGATACTTTCCCGGTTCTTCGCTCTGCATAACGGGCTGATCTATGCTTGTGTCGTCAAGGGTCAGCCACGCCACCATATCTTTTGATATCGGCGACTTATCGGGGTCATAGCCTTCTGCTGTCGGCTTGAATCTTAAAATGTCCTCGTTCACCGTGTGGGTGTAAACGTAGTAGCTGTCAAGCACACAGTAATTCGATATCAGCATCAGCAGTATAAACCCGATAAGCAGCAGCAGATCATGAAACCGGTTGAGCCTTCTTAAAATATCAGCAGCTTTCACAGCTTTTTATCAGCCCTCAGTGTTGTCTTTCCTTCTCTTTACGAGAATAGTTACCACGCCGATGAAGCCAACAAGGCTGAGTGCGGCAGGCACAGCCACAGCAACGATAACGCCCGTCGGGATAGCTCCGCCCTTATTGTTTGTGAACTTAATGACTGTGTTCTCAGTCAGCGAAGTATCGGTCGCGGTTGCGGCGTCATTGTCTGCGGTGAAGCCTTCGTTATCACCGTTGTCTACCGCAATGGTCGGTGTATAGTCTTCCTTGGTCTCTGTGATCTGATAGCCTATTCCCGTGGGAAGGTCTTCGATTATCAGTTTCTGACCTGCCTTGAGGTAAACATCTTTTCCGGCTTTAAGCTGTGCATATGTAAGAGTTGTAAAATCATTAGCCGCATTTATAGTAGCCTTACTATACGTTGCATCATCAGCGTCAACGGTCCTGTCATGGCTGCCTGTGACCTTGAAAGAGTATGTATCAGCAGGCTCATAAGCGCCGGCAGCCGGAGTGATCTTTACATTGAACTTGAAATACTTGTTCTTTGAAGCTTGATTGCCGGAAACTGCTTTTTCAAAAGCAAGGTCGTTTGTGTTATATGTGTTGTTGAAGCCTGTTACCTTGACGTCCTCCTCTCCTTTATCCGTGACCTTGGTGTAATGAAGTATCTTTGAGGCTATAACAGGATCATGAGTAGTTTCATCAGCTGTTACAATAACGTCGAGATACTTTGCCGGAGCCTCATCGTAGGTCACAGCTGCATCTGTTGTGGTAGCCTCTGTAAGAACATATCTGTATATTCCGGGATCAGGAAAATCAACTTCTGAAAAGTCGATCTCCAATGCCTTCACGGCAGCTTTTTCATTGCCGTGCTCACCGTCAAAATCAATTGTCATTCTTGTGTCATAATCATCATCGTTAACAACTGTATCTGACGAGCTGAACGTTATAGTTTTTGTAGCAGTTCCGTCAGTGAATTTAGCACCTTCCGGACCAGCCTTGATATTGTTAGCTGCTACCGCAGTGCCCGGAGCTATCGTGTAGGTAAAGCTCACGTTCGGTACCTGTGCGTCAGAATCCATTATAAGGTACTTGTCAAATTCAAACTTATTAGTGTCAACTGCCCTTGATGCTTCTGCGCCTGCCGACATAGGCACGGCCGCCATTATCCCTGCTGCAAGAACACTTGCCGCAAAACCTGCAAAAAATCTTTTTCTCATTCTTATCCCTCCATATTAATGTTGCTCCCGATACGGCTCTGTGCTGATTAAATACAGAATATCGTTCTGCGTGCCGTATACTCAGCCGAAGGCGGAGTATGCCGTCCCAAGTCCGATCGGGTCAGATGTTAAAAGCCTCTCCTGCGCATTATAAATATTACTTTTCCTTTACAGTCGTCCTCGCTTATCGCACCGAGCGTTCTGCTGTCCGTAATGTCGCTGCGGTGATCGTTGAGAACGAAATAATGATCCTTTTCGACGGTGTAGGGGTATGTTATCTTCGAGCCCTCCTCAGAGGTCGGATAAAGAGTATCCTCCGACGATGTGTAACCGTCCACCTTTACCGAACCGTCGCTTATCTCTACCGTATCGCCGCCGACAGCAGCAATGCGTCCGAATCTTATCTTTCCGTCTGACTTGTAGGCGATCACATCACCGCGCGCAGGCTTTTTAAGCTTTAAGGTGATGCACAGATCTCCGTCCTTTATCATCGGGTAAGATGAATTGTCATGCTGAATGTATATACCTATTATAAATGTAAGCAGCACCCATATCAGCAGTGCCGTTGCCGCTATCCTGATGCCAAGCTCTATCGCCTGTGATCTTGCGGACCTTTTTTTCTTTCCCTTTGAGGCCTCTGCCTTGTTCTGTGCGGCAGGGCTCTCGGTCTGCGGCGCGCTCATCTGCTGCCTCCCGGGTCTGTAGGCTTCTGGGGTTCGTCATTCTTTTCTCTTCTGCGCAGTATCAGCATTGCCGCGCTCATCGGTATTATCAGCCCCGATACCGCCAGCGCCACTCTGCCGCCCGTATTCGGCGGAGCAAGAGTGCCCAGCCATGATCTGCTTGAAGAGTCGCTCTTTTCAGCAGAGCTTTCCTTCTTTGAGCTGCTGTCGCTCAGAGAGCTTTCAGCGGCCGAACTTGTTTCCCCCGGCGGCTTTGAAGACTCGTCCTCAGCGGCAGATGAGCTCTCCGCGATCACTTCGGAGCTTTCATCGGGCAGGCTCGATTCGTCGTTTGAGGTGTCGCGGTCATTGACGAAGACGACCTCCTCCGCCTTGACGATCTCGCCGTCTTTGTAAAGCGCCGAACCGCCCCACATTCTTCCGTCCTCTTCGGTGAACACCTCGATATCAACACTGTAAACGGTATCGTCAAAAATGATATCGTCACTGTCAAATCTCACCTCACTGACGGTGTACTCGTAGCTTCCCGGTTCATAGAACTCTATCGGGCCGAACTCACAGCCGCCGCCAGTATCGGCAGTCAGCTCATATTCGGCAGGCATAGGCGCATTTCCGACAGGCTCCAGCCTTATGGTGAACTCTGTTCCCTCAGGCAGCTTGCCGCCCGAGTCCGTTATCCTGATAGGGATAACAGCCGTGTACGGTGAGCTTTGTTCAGCCGCAGCCGCAGGCAAGCAAAGTCCTGCTGCAGCACAGGCTGCCAGCAAAGACGCTGCACCTTTGCATATTCTGTTCAAACGGAAATACACCTCCTTATACGTATTTCAAAAAGCAAAAAGCCTATCGATATGACGAAGCGTTGCCAGCCTTACCAATAAGCGTTTCGTGATCAGTTTGTCGTTGTCAGGACACAATTATGCCATGTCTGTCTGTCTGAAAACAAACCATCGACATAGCATTGTCAACCCCTCAATTGTAAATTTATTATAAATTCAGATTATCCACCAAGATTAATATATCACATCTTTTAACTAATGTCAAGCAAATCCAGACAGAAAATGGCGCTTTTTTACATTTGCCCTAAATTATAAAGAAAAAGCGCTATATAAGTGTTGATTATGCTAACTCAGAGCTTTACAATTATATTAAGGCAACACCGCACAACCACCGGCTAAAGCCTTTGTGTACGTCCTGCTTGCATATTTTCCGTCATAGTACACAAATTCTCCT
>CACXFU010000022.1 GCA_902767035.1 uncultured Ruminococcus sp. | reverse complement strand
GACGGCGAGCTCAAGGAATACTGGGACAATCAGTATCACTGCGTTACTCACGAGAACTATACCTCTGTTATGGCTGTGCCTTATGACCTGTTCGTTTCCGGCTATGACAGCAAGGCTGTATCAAAGCTGAGACTCTGGAAGGCAGAGATGGCTTCCTTCGATATGTCCATGTTCAACAAGGGCGACTATCAGAAGGCACTTTCCAAGAACATCATCTCACAGGCTATCACAAAGGTGCTCTACCCGAACGACAACCACGCTGAGGGCAAGAGCCTGAGACTGAGACAGCAGTATTTCCTCTGTGCGGCATCTATCGGTGATATAGTAAACCAGCATATGAGCGTTTACGGAACACTTGACAACCTGCACGAGAAGGTTGCTATCCACATAAATGACACTCACCCGACGCTCGCTATACCTGAGCTGATGAGAGTGCTGCTCGATGAGTGCGGCTACAGCTGGGAAAAGGCTTGGCACATCGTTCAGAACACGTTTGCTTACACCAACCACACGGTAATGCCCGAGGCACTTGAGAAATGGGACGTAAACCTTCTCAAGAGCGTATGCCCGAGAATATTCTCTATCATCGTTGAGATCAACGAGAGATACTGCCGCGACCTGTGGGAGAGATACGGCGATGAGGGCAAGGTTTCTCATATGTCTATCGTTGAGAACAACAAGGTGAAGATGGCAACTCTGTGCGTTCACGCTTCTCACAGCGTAAACGGCGTTGCTAAGATACACTCAGAGATCATCAAGAAGGAGACCTTCAAGGACGAGTTCCTCGATACTCCTACAAAGTTCAAGAACGTTACTAACGGTATCGCTTACAGAAGGTGGCTGTATCAGTCGAACGAGGGACTGACGGCTCTGCTGAAGGAGAAGATAGGAAGCGGCTTCCTGAAAAATGCGGCTGAGCTCTCAAAGCTTTCCGTTTTCAAGGACGACGAAGAGGTTCTTGACAGGCTGGGACAGATAAAGCTTGACAACAAGAATAATTTTGCAAAGTATGTAAAGAACCAGTACGGCGTTGTGCTCAACACTGATTCTATCTTCGATGTTCAGGTCAAGAGACTGCACGAATACAAGAGACAGCAGCTCAATGCGCTCAACATCATCGCACAGTACAACTACCTCAAAAACAATCCCGATGCCGACTTTGTGCCGAAGACCTATATCTTTGCTGCAAAGGCTGCGCCCGGATACTATATGGCTAAGCAGATAATCAAGCTTATCTGGAATATCTCAGAGGAGCTGAAGAAGAACAAGAAGCTCAACGAGAAGCTCAACGTTATCTTCCTTGAGGATTACAATGTGTCGCTCTCAGAGATACTGATGCCGGCTGCCGATATTTCGGAGCAGATATCGCTTGCAGGAACTGAGGCCAGCGGTACCGGAAATATGAAGCTGATGATAAACGGTGCGGTCACCCTCGGAACGATGGACGGCGCAAACGTTGAGATACACGAGCAGGTGGGCGATGATAACATCATCATCTTCGGTATGAACGTTGATGAGGTAAATGCCTGCAAGGCAAGCTACAAGCCGATAGATATCTACAACTCCAACGATGTTGTAAGGGCTGCGATAGATACTATCAACTACGGTGTGAACGGCGTTCAGTTCTCCGAGATAGCTGACACCCTCAAGAACACGGATACCTATATGGCTCTGAAGGACTTCGACTCCTATCAGGCTGCACAGAGATATGCTTCCGAGTGCTACAAGGACAAGAAGAAGTGGCAGAAGATGAGCCTTGCAAACATTGCAGGCGCAGGCATATTCTCGGCAGACCGCTCTGTTGAGGAGTATGCTAAGGATATCTGGGGACTAACCAAATAAGAGAATAACAACAGTCCCTCTGAGTTTCAGGGGGACTGTGTTTTGAAAGGAAAGTATTTATGAGCAAGATCACAGACGATATGAGCTTTACTACCCGCGCTATCCATGCGGGAAATGAGATCGACAGCGCTACCGGTGCGATAGAGCCTGCTGTTTATATGGCTAACAGCTATCTGCTGCCGTATGACGCTTCACAGATGAACTGGTCTGCCAGTGAGGCTAACATTTACACCCGTAACGGCGGTGTGAATCAGGGACAGCTGGAAAAGAAGATAGCAAATTTACACGGCGGCGAGGACTGCGTTGTTCTCGCAAGCGGTGTGGCTGCACTTTCTGCTCTGTTTTTTACAAAGCTCAAAAAGGGAGACCACGTTATTTTCTCAACTGTTACCTACATCGCGACATACCGCATCTTCAACGAGCTGTGGTGCGACAAGTGGGGGATAGAGACGAGCATTGTTGACTGCACCGATGTTGAAAATATAAGAAAGGCTATAAAGCCTAACACCAAGCTCATTCACTTTGAGACGCCGGGCAACCCGACGCTTTGTATCTGCGATATTGAGGCGATAGTGAAGCTTGCTCACGAGAACAACATTTGGGTGTCAGTCGACAACACGTTCTCATCACCGTATAATACAAGGCCGCTTGAATACGGGGTAGACTATGTTGTGGAGAGCCTGACCAAGTACATTAACGGGCACGGAGACTCAATGGGCGGTGCGGTCATCACTGACCATGAGACCTGCGAGGCTATCCGCTATCAGGCACAGGTGAACATCGGCGGTGTTATAAGCCCGTTCAATGCGTGGCTGATACAGAGGGGCGCTATGACATTCCCTCTCAGGATGCAGGTGCATAATGACAACGCGCTCGCGGTCGCTGAGTGGCTGGAGAGGCAGCCCTGCGTGAGCTTTGTGGCGTACCCCGGGCTTAAAAGCTTCAAGGGGCACGAGCTTGCGAAAAAGCAGATGAAAAACGGCTTCGGCGGCGTGCTTTCATTCGGGCTCAACGGCGAGCACGACCTTTACAACCGCGTGGTTACTCACCTGAACGTATTTACCTCGGCGGTGTCGCTCGGAAATGCAGGAAGCCTTATCGTATTCCTCGGAGAGGACGACGAGAGAATGTACCTCTACCCGGAGGAGTTCCACGGCGGCTTCTACCGTGTGGCTATCGGGATCGAGGACAAGAACGACCTGATAAACGACCTCAGGCAGGCATTTGAGGCCGAGGGTCTGGAGACGGCGGACTGATGAAAAATCCCTGCATTTATAAAGTGCAGGGATTTTTTGTTGACTTAAAGGGCGGAATATTGTATAATGTAAGAAAGTATTATCTGTGCAGGTGAGTGTGATGAAAAAGCCTTCAAAAAAATATGTCGGGAGCATTATTGCGGCACTGGAAAAGCAGTACCCTGATGCGCTGTGCTCGCTTACTTATAACAAGCCTCACGAGCTTATGATAGCAGGAAGGCTGTCGGCACAGTGTACGGACGCAAGGGTGAATCTCGTAACGCCTGCGCTTTTTGAAAAGTACAGGAGCATTGACGATTTTGCTGAGGCCGACCTGACGGAGCTTCAGGAGATCATCAAGCCGTGCGGCCTTTACAAGACAAAGGCGCAAAGCATAAAGAATATGTGCATAAGGCTCAGAGATGTGTACGGCGGAGTTATCCCAGACACGATAGAGGATCTGACGACTCTCCCGGGGATAGGGAGAAAGACTGCGAACCTTGTAATGGGTGACGTTCACGGCAAGCCGGCCTACGTTACAGACACGCACTGCATACGCATTTGCAGGCGGCTGAGGCTGACGGACAGTGATGTGCCCGTCAAGGTGGAGGAGCAGCTGAGAAAGATCATACCGCCCGAGAAGAGCTCAGATTTCTGCCACAGGTTAGTGCTGTTCGGCAGAGAGTTCTGCAAGGCACCAAAGCCAAAGTGCGAAGGCTGCCCACTTGCAGGGGCGTGCCCCTGCACCGCCTCCCCTACCCCACGTAAGTAGTTAGGTGCTACTAAACCGTTTGCCCTCCCTGGAGGGGAGGGTGTGACTATTGTTTAAAACTATAAAATAGTAACGCTGCGCGAACCTTGCGAAATAATTAGCTTTGCTGCTATAAATTAGATATATACCCGAAGGGGTTTGGGGGCGACCGGGAAGCCCCCAAGTTGGGCGTGAAGCTTAGTATCAATTAAGCACAGACTTTGAGCGGATATAAAGCCGTCACAGCTATTGAAAAGCAGCGGGAACAAAAGCTATATACCACGCTCACTACGGCGTGAATTAGCCGTGCGGCGAGCACAGAATTTTTCACTAAGAACAGAGGTATCATTATGAGCGAAGACAGGATAAAACTGAAAAATGTTGTCGGTCATTTCAGGACGATAACCAGACACCGCCATGAGGTGATAAGAAACTGCTTCAAGGCCGGTATAGGGTTTCAAGGGCTGTTTCATGACCTGTCAAAATACTCTCCCGAGGAGTTTCTCAACGGGTGCAGATACTATCAGGGCACGCGCTCCCCTCACGAGGGAGAACGCGATGACAACGGCTACTCAAAAGCGTGGATGCACCACAAAGGCAGAAACAAGCACCACTATGAATACTGGACTGACTACAACAAAAAGACCAGGCAGATGACGCCTGTGAAGATGCCTGTAAGGTACGTTAAGGAGATGTTCTGCGACAGGGTCGCGGCCAGCAAGATCTATATGAAAGACAGCTACAACGACGGCTCGGCGCTGGGGTATTTCAAAAGGGGCAATGCAGGCGCAAGAATGCACCCTGAGACCGCTGCCCTGCTGGAAAAGCTTCTGACGATGCTGCGCGACAAGGGCGAGGACTACACCTTTGCTTACATCAAGAGACTGCGCAGGTACTGAGGTTTCTGAAAAAAAGCTCTGCTTTCTCATTTGCGTGAGAGCAGAGCTTTTTTGTATGTACTGAAATGCTGTCAGAGCAGCGTGCTTTTGAATTTGTCTTTTTCTACGATCATTATGGGGTAGCCCTCTATGTACGGCTTTACCGCGCCGGGGTTCTCGTCTGCATACGCAAATATCCTGTCTGAGATCTGCTTCGCCATCTCACTGACAGCCTTCACGGAACGCTCAGAGATGTTGGGACAGACCGGCGAGAGCGTTACAACTCTCTGGCTGCCGAGGTGCATTATCCTGAACGGCCAGATCTGACAGTCAAAGGGCTTTTCGTCGCCGAGGATACAGCCCTTTTCCTGATCGAGCAGAGGACAGTAATAAAGGTCAGCGTCCTTTTCCTTATCCATTTTCAGAAGAAAATGATCTTCCTTTTTCACAAACTGCTGATCGGGCTTCAGCTCCTGGATTATTTTGGCGGCAAGCTCCCTTGTGATGTACGGGGTCTCCCACAGGTCGTAGCTGTCAAAAATACAGCAAAGCTTACATTTTGCGCACTCATCGCGGCTAAGTATCGGTGACAACATAAGGCTTCAACCTCCTGAGTTATTGTAATTATAGCATAAATAATACAAAAAGTAAAGCCGTGTGTGCAAATAATAATTAACCACTCTTGTGCAAAAAACAATTGACCACTCTTGTGCAAAAAATAATTGACCACTCTGTCGGTCAGGCACTTGCCTGTTGCAGTCCTTACCCTTCGGGCTTCTCTGTAGACACCGATCACTGCATAGAGTAGCGTGCCCAGCCGTGCGGCGAGCACACCGGTCTTTACTTTTAGGGATTTTTGTGCTATAATAGTATTAGTTTATGATTTCGGAGGAAAACTATGGATAGCTTTAAGGAACAGATAGTCAGGAAAAATCTTTCTCAGCGTGAGAAAATGTCGAAATACCTTCTTATGGTCGCAAGCGTTGCTCTGGCGCTGGCTTGCTTTTTGTTCGTTGTTGGTACGCCCTATATGATGCTTGGTGTGCTGTTTGCAGGGCTTGCACTTTTCGGCGGCTACCAGCTGACCACGAGAATGGATATCGAGTATGAATACATCTTCACTAACGGCGAGGTGGACGTTGACAAGATCATCGCCCAGCGTTCAAGAAAGCGCCTTGTTACGTTCAGGTGCGCTTCCTGCACCGCTTTCGGCAAGGCAGACGATACCTTCGAGGAGGACAGTGACAGCGCCCTTGTTGTGGCAACTGCCCGTGACGCCGAGCTCAATGACTACTACGCTGTGTTCACGCACAAGTCCCTCGGGAAGACAACCGTTATCTTCACGCCTGAGGCCGAGATGCTGACGCTGATAGTCAAGGCTCTGCCGGCGCAGATAAGGCGCGATGCTGTTAAGCTGCTCGACGAGATAGATTCTGAAGAGGACGAGGAATAATGAACGCGCCGTTCTCTGTCGGGACCGACATGGTGGAGACAGACAGGATCAGAAAAAGTGTCAGCCGTGAGAGGTTTTTAAAAATGGTGTTCTCCGAGGAAGAGCTTGAACTTTTCGGGAAGAAAGCATCGCCCTATGAATCTATGGCGGCAAACTGGGCCGCTAAGGAGGCCTTTGCAAAGGCGCTCGGAACAGGAGTAAGAGGGTTTGAGCTGAAGGAGATATCTTGCCTGCGCGATGAGCTGGGCGCCCCCTACCTGAAGCTCAGCGGCAAGGCACAAAAGGCAGCCGAGGGCTTACGATTTTCGGTATCGCTCACCCACACGAAGGAGTATGCTTCGGCAGTGGTGCTGGCATGGAGTGTGAAATGATGAAGGTGCTGACAGTTGCGCAGATGATAGCTGCGGAGAAAAGAAGTGACGAGGCCGGAACGTCTCTGGCTGAGCTTATGGAGAATGCGGCAGGCGCTCTTGCGGAGGAGATACAAAGGCACTGCGAAAGGCTGGGCTGCAATGAGCCGCTGATACTTGCCGGAAAGGGCAACAACGGCGGAGACGGCATAGCTGCCGCGCGAATACTTCTCTCACGCGGGCTGAGACCTAAGCTTATGCTTTGCTGCGGACAGCCTGCAACGGAGCTTTCACTGGCACAGCTTGAAAGGCTCGGGAGCGAATGCGAGATACTTGAATATTCGCAGGAAAGCGGCAGCATTATTCAGAATGCAGCTGTGATCGCGGACTGCATTTTCGGAACTGGCTTCAAGGGTGAGATAAGGGCTGGGAGCGCCCCTATCTTTGAAAATATAGGCTCGTCAGGAGCGTTTATTATCGCCTGCGATGTTCCCTCAGGGGCAAACACTCTGAGCGGTGAGGTCAGCCGACTGACGGTGAGGGCTGATGTTACTGTCACTATGCACGCGGCAAAGGCTGGAATGCTACTCTCCCCTGCCAGGTATTTCTGCGGTGAGATAAAGGTCTGCGATATCGGCATACCGGAGGGGGCTGACAGGGCTGACGGTGACAGAGAGGTGTCACTTTTTGATGATGAGCTGAAAGCTCTGCTGCCTGAGCGTGTGCCGTGGGGCCACAAGGGTACGTTCGGGAAGCTTGTGTGCGTTTGCGGAAGTGACAGATACACAGGTGCGGCCGCGATGAGCACTGAGGCTGCAATGAGAACGGGCGTCGGGCTGACGGAGCTGATATCGACACAAAAGTGCATAAGCGCTCTTGCAGGTGTGCGCCCTGAGATAATCTACTCGGCGGCACCCGACAAGGACGGCATACTTAGCGAAGCCGGCAGCGCCCTGATAAAGCAGAGGATATCATCGGCAAGCGCTGTGCTTATAGGCTGCGGCCTTGGGCATAATGAGGAGAGCGAGGGACTGGTGATGAAGGCGGTGCAGGAATGCGCTGTGCCGCTTGTGATAGATGCTGACGGAATAAATTCACTTTGTACGAATATAGATATACTGTTGAAGAAAAGGTCAGCAGTTATTCTGACGCCCCACCCTGCGGAGCTTGCAAGGCTTTGCGGTGTGAGCACGGCAGAGATATCCTCGGACAGAGAGGGATATGCGGCGGCGCTTGCAAAAAAATACGCGGTCACTGTGGTATCAAAGGGTGCCGAGACGATTGTAACAGACGGCAGCCGCTCAGTCATCATTCGGACGGGCAACACTGCACTTTCAAAGGCAGGCTCGGGAGATATGCTTGCAGGGGCGATAGGCTCATTTGCGGCACAGGGCTGTGATGCTGCTGCGGCGAGCATACTTGGCTGCTGTGTTATCGGCAAAAGTGCTCAGCACCTGAGCGAACAGCTTTCCGAGCGCGGCATCATCGCACGGGATATACTATCTCAGCTGCCGCTGACGCTGAAGGCTATAGAAAACAGCTGACCTGATAAAAGATAACGGCTTTCTTCAACCTGAGGAAAGCCATTTTTTTGTGAGGTGTTTATGAAAAAGCTAATCATTACCGCAATGGCTGCAGGGTGTGCGCTGATGTGTTCCTGCGGCGAAACGCCAAAGGCAGAGCCCGTAAAGCTCCCGGAAGAGTTTGAAACGCAGCTGACCTACAAGCAAAACGACATTACCTTCAAGGCCGATATGCTGAGACAAAAGGACGGCAGCTGGTCGTTCACTTATACTGAGCCTGAGACCATTGAAGGCCTGACCTTTACCCAGACGGACAAGGTGATAACGGTCTCAATGGGAGAGGTGAGCTATCTGGCGGATCAGGCACAGATAGCGGACTCATCGCCGGTAAAACTGATAGCCGCAGCGACGGATAAGCTAGTTACTGCAAAGGGGCTGATGGCTGAGAGCGGAAAGAACGGTATCACTGAAATGAGCGGAAAGCTTGACGGCTATGACTTTAGCGCAGGCATAAAAAAAGGAAAGCTCACTTCCCTTAAAATAGGAGATGAGCTTTCCGTAAAATTCAAATAATTATTCGCCAAGCATCCTGTCGTGAACGATAACGCTCTCATCGTAAGTAACGTTGCCGTCAGCATCACGCGGAACGATTCCGTCAGCAGTAGCGTCCTCGAGCGGGCCCTCATCGTAGGAAGCGCCGCCGGGGATATTCTCCTCGGGAACAGGGATGACGTTGTTGCTCTCATCAAGGAAGGTGATGTCAGCGATGTAGAGATCGATGTTGTTTGTTACCTGCCATACCATAAGGGTAAGGTAGTTGGTCTCATAATCCTTGCTGAAGGTAGCCTCCTTTGAAGGATCCTGGATACCGGGACGGATCTGCATACCGTCCATATAAGCCCACTGGTTGATCCACTCAACTTCGTCATTCTCGGTAGAGCTGCTGGAAGCGCCCGAATACTCGATAAGGTTTCCGTTCCACTGGCCGTCATTGTTTGTGCCGAATGCACCGCCGTACCAGTAAACGCCAATACCGCCCTGAGAACCGTCATCAAATGTAGCAGGCTCTCTTGCGATCGCTACAACGTCAGCCTTTATGGTGAAGATCTTCTCCATCTCCTCCTCGTGGCCTGCGAAGAGCTTGTTCATATCATAACGAAGCTTGATAGTCTTAGGAACTGTGTCGCCGTAAGCGTCCTCATAAAGGAGCTGGTCAACCTTCATCATCGGGATACCGCCGACTTCCTGAACTGAAAGCTCAAGAACAGCCTCGTCTCCGCAGTAGCCTTCCTGTCCGGGGAGCAGCTTCTCACCGTAATGCTCGCTGGTCTTACTCTTAACTTCAACTTCCTCGTTGAACATCTCAGCAAATGCGTTTACATCTGTATCAGCTGCAAACTTCAGTGAGCAGTTGTCATAGTCAGCAAGAGAATCCTTGATCTCTGCAAAAGGCTTGAAGCCTGTAGCAGTCGCCGTTGTATCTCCGCCCTCTGAACCGCTGTCAGCAGGCTCCGGCTCGGACTCTGCCTCAGTAGTGGTCGTTGTTTCTTCTGCTGTAGTGGTAGTAGTTGTTGTCTCAGCCTTTGATTCAGCCTTTGAAGAGCTGTCGCTGTCACCGCAGGCTGTGAGCATAGCTGCGACCATTGTGATCGCAAGCACGCTTGCAAGTACTTTCTTCATGTGAATAACCTCCAATTCCTTACGATACCGGTCTTACCCACAGACCGATACAATTTACTCTTGTATTATAGCACAAAGGCACCTCTTTTTCAATATCCTATTTGCACAATTTGTCCACCCGTTTTCGTTTATTTTCCACAGAAAACGATTACTTAATAGTACAAAATATACAAAAAAAGAGGCCTCACAAGGAGACCTCTTAATTGTTAAGTATTAAATTACTTTCTCTTGGTTACAACAACTGCTGCGCCTGCAAGAGCTATGCCTGCAAATACGAGACCAGCTGTAGCACCTGTAGCTGCCTGTGTATCGGTAGCATCAGTTGTACCGGTAGCTGCTGCAGTTGTGCCGCCTGTTTTGGTGGTCTTGGTGGTTGTTGTAGATGATGTATCGCTCTTGGAAGAGTCAGTAGACTTTGTGGAAGAAGAAGTATCTCCGCCGGGCTGTGAAGAAGAAGTATTTCCGTCGCCCATCTCGCTGTGAAGCTTAACGTCTGCGGAATACTCAATGCTCTTGATAACGATACCGTTGTTACCTGTCTGAATGTTGAAGCCGTCCCACTTGGAACCGTCCTCAGCGTCCTTGCCCTCGCCCCAGTAGCTGCTTGTATCCTTCATATCAGCAATGCAGTCAGCTGTCAGTGTGAATGTGCAGGTAGTAACAGGGTTCTCCTCGTCATACCAGAACTGGATCCAACCGTCGTTATCATCTACTGCAGTAGCAGCATCGTCAGCATCATCAAAAGACATACCATAATATGCTGTGTTTCCGTCCTTGTCTACGTGGCCGGTAGAGGACTTGGTGTTGCCGTCAGCATCCTTCTCTTCCTCGAGAACGTCGATAGTCTGTACAGGAACGCCGGTGATGTAGGTCTTGCCTGCTGCACGCTCAGCATTGTAAATTGCTACAGAACCGTTAGCAAACATAGGCTTGAAAGATGTGAAGCCCTGATTGATGCCCTTCTCGGTCCAGTCAAATGTTACTGTAACAGTGAGATCACCGTCAGGAAGTGTAGTTCCGTCTACATAATCTTCCCAGCCGTAAACTGCTTCCCAGTTCTCCTTGCCGTTTGTAGCCTTCTCATTTGTAGGCGCGATGTTGTTAGCGCTTACAGGAACTGCAACTGCTGCGATCATTGTGAGCGAAGCTGCTGCTGCTAAAATCCTTGAAAATTTCATTGTGTTTCCCTCCAAATAAACTTTGTTTTTTGAATGAGCTCCGAAATAGTATTCGGTTCTAAGCATAATTATAACAGAATTGTGCGAAAAAATCAAGTGCAAATCAAAAGTTTTTCCAAAAAAATTGTTGGAATTTCTAACAATTTTACGCCTTGACTTTTGTACACAACTCACAGAAAACGATATCATCGGCGTAAAAATGCAGATTTTTCCTGCTCAACAGGCGTCAGTCTTCATAATGCCCTTTGCAGGCTATTATCCAAAGATTGTTCTCGCTGTCGATCGTATAGACCAGCCTGTTCGCATGGTCGATCCTTCTGCTCCATGCCTTTCTGTACCTGAGCGGCTCGGGGTGCCCTATCCCCTCACTCAGGCCGTTTCTTTCAATGTCTTTCACGAGCTCATTGATCTTTTTCAGCGTCTTCTTGTCCTGCTGCTGCCAATACAGGTAGTCAGCCCATGCTCTGTCAGACCAGACCTTATTCATCGTCATCTACCTCGATCATCTCATGCACCTGACCTTTCCCGCTTTCAAGCTGTGCTATCGCCTGATCAAGCTTCGCAAGATACTCTGCATTTCTCATTGCCTTCTGCATCTGATTATACTTATCAAGGCTCATTATAACGATGTTTTTCTCATTCTTGCGCGTTACTATCACTGTTTCATTCTTATCGTTAGCAGCATCACAATAGGTTTTAAGATTGTTTCTTATCGTTGAATAGTTTACCGCCAGCATAACATCACCCCTTACTATATTTTGTACAATAAATTGTTCATTATCCTGTACAATTATTATAGCACATCTCCTGATCTTTGTCAACAGGCGTCATGATAAAGGCCGTAATACACGCACGCTTTTTTGATGAACTGCTCGCTGACGCCGAAGTATTCCGCCAGAAGATACAGGCTGTCGCGGTTTTTCTTTATCTGCGCTATAAGCTCCTCCCTCGGGATAAGCTTCTCTATCGCCCACTTATCGGCTCTGTACTCATGCTGCGATATCACATCATGCCCGGCATGGATATTATAAAACGCGCCCTTCACACAATGACCGACCTCATGCGCTGCCCTTTCTTTCATAAGCAGCTCCGGCAGATTTCTGTCGATCGCTATATAGCAGCGGTCCCCTATCATCACCGAGAACGAATCACACGTTCTGCACTCTATCAGATCAACGCTGATGTCCTCCTTCTCACATACCTTCCATATCTCTCTGATGTCAGTCATCTATCACCCTTCTTTCTTCTTGTTCTCCTCGCGCAGCTTTACCATTCTGGCATACTGCCTTACCTCCTCGTACATCTCATCGGTGATACCTTCCGCTCCGCCCCACAGCGCGAACTTCAGCTCCTCATCCAGGTCTCTGCTGCCGCCCTCGGTAAGATACTTTACGCTCACCCCGAAGCGCTCGGCTATTTTTGAAACGTTCCTCGCGGACAGGCTCTCCGTTCTGCCCGTCCTCAGCTCCGAAAGACAGCTCCTCGTTATGGATACCTCCCTGCACAGCTGCGACACTGTAATATTATTCTCCCTGCAAAGCTCCTCGATACGGTCATACATCTCACTCATAATGATCTCTCCTGTCTCTGATCTGAAAAAATTTGTTCTCGCCCCTTGACAATTACAGATTTCTGTATTATAATAATTTCAGAGACTACAGATATCTGTAATTTATCTTCGCTATATAGCATTATAATACAGATTTCCGAAATTGTCAAGGGGCAATTTACAGAAATCAGAAAAAATTTTCTAAGAGATCTCTTTCACTGAACTTATCATAACACAGCTGAAGTACAAAAGTCTGTACCAGAACGAGGAAAAGGCGCTGATGACACACTCCCCTGCCGCAGGCGGCGGAGCGCACTTTTGCACTTGTGACTGTACAAAACGAAAGGAGACGGGAATGAACGACAAAGAGAGATATATGCTGACAAAGCTTTCGGCACAGGGGCTTGAAGCTGACGCGAAGCAGATAAGGCTCAGGGTGAGGGAGCCTGCGGCAAGGAGCTACAACAGGAGAGAGGGCGCAAAGGGCGGCTGCAGCGCACAGACCTCAAAGCTGGGGAGATACAGGAGCTTATACCTGAGGGAAAAGCGGCTGAGACTGGCGATACTGGAGAAGGAAGCTTTTTTTGAGAAGGCACTGACAAGGGGTGCAGAGCCGAGCTGGTTCAATGCAAGGAGAGAGAAAAACGAGCTTCTGAAAATGAAAGCGGAGCTTCTGGCGCTGCGGGAAAAGATGAGAGAGTGCCTTGATATGGCAGCAGGGCTTGAGGGGAAGGTTCGCCGGGCTGTGGAATACAGGTATCTTGATATGAACGTAAGGTCTATGCCCGGGTGGAAGGAGACGGCAGAGCACATTGGCTTTGAGGGCAGCGCGGACGAGCTCAGGCATGAGGTGGTCGAGGGGCTGGTTAATAAAATGTTACCAAAGTAATAAAAGATAGTTGCGTGTTTCAAAAATCTTACCGATATATTGTGAATGTTTTTACAAATGAAATCTTGAAAAGAAAACGGTTTTGTGCTAAAATATTTTGTAATGTAAATCATTTGCAAAATATCATCTCTAAGGAGTTTTCGGACATGGCAAAAAAGAACGTGAGTCTTAATCCCTCTGATGCTTTTATCCAGAGTATGGAAAGGGGCAGACGCAGAAAGAAAAGACTGCTGATAATAATGATAGCCGTGCTGGTGCTGCTGATAATCGCCGGAATAGTTGTGGGTATGAAGATAAGGCGCGATAACAGGATAGCTATGGCAAAGTCAGTCATAGAGAAGCTGGACATAAGCACCACCTACAAGCAGAGCGAGTTCTACGACGGTGAGGACTGGGACGGTGACGGTGTCATAAACTCTGAGGAAAAAAGGCAGAGCCTTAACATTCAGGGCGAGGACACTGACGGCGACGGCATCATCGACGGTGACGAGGTGAAAATGGGAACTAACCCTGCCGAGCCTGACACTGACGGTGACGGCCTTTATGACGGATATGAGCTTATGGCAGGGCTTGACCCGAGAACAGCTATGACCGACGGAAGCACTAAGGACAGCGATCGCATTATGACGGTAGAGCGCAAGTCGGGAGACTGCACGCTGACGATCGAGGGTGATGCAAATGCTGCGAGCGTGACTATGACAGAGCTTGATCTGTTCGGTATCACTTCAAATGCGAGCATAGTTACAAAGGCTTATGATTCTTACAGCGAGCATAAGTTCGCAAAGGCTACGATAACTTTCAACATTGATAAGGAAAGAGTAGAAAGGCTCGGCTATTCGATGGACGGGCTGACGGTGCTCAAATTCGATTCAACGAACACTACATACTCGAAGGTGGATTCAACGGTGAATGCTGCGGCCGGTACGGTATCGGCTGAGATACTGTCGCTCGGCACCTATGTTGTGGGCGTTGAGGAGACCGCTAATATGGAAGCTACCACAAGGGTAAACTTCCTGATAGACAACTCGGGCTCGATGTATCCTGTTGAGCTTTGCCCGACATCTCCCGAGAATGACCTTGAATTCAAGAGGATAGACTTCACAAAGAGCCTTATTAAAAAGCTTGACGAAAACTGCCTTATAGGACTGAGCAAGTTTACGGGAAGCTATGACAGGCTGATGGATTTCACTACCGACAAGGGCAGCCTTAATGATACGCTTGAAAGGCTGAGGGATATAGATGAGTTCTTTGACGGAACTCACAGCCAGACTGCCCTGCTCAACTGCATAGGAGAGTTTGATAACTCTGACGGCGGAAAGTACAGAAACGTTATCGTTATGCTGACGGACGGACAGTCAGACGAGGCTGACCCTGCACCTGTTGAGGATATCATCGAGGCTGCTCAGAACAAGAATATTATAGTGCTGACGATAGGCCTCGGAAGAGATGTTGACAGACCGTGGCTGCAGGAGCTGGCGTCATCGACCGGCGGAAAGTACTACTCGGCGTCTGACGCTAATGCGCTTGATGATGTTTATCAGCAGATAGTTACAACGCTGAACTACGACATAGTTGAGTTCAAGAACAATGACGATGAAGTTAGAGGTTATTCGCTTTTCAATACTGGCTTCAACCCGAAGATGAACGGCTTTGAGTTCAAGAATTTCAGGACGACTACCACAGCGAGCGTTGACTTCGGTATGGCAGTGCTGGCAAGGGACTGGTATCTCGGAAATGTGCAGACGTCTCTGGGACCGATAGAGCCGGCTGACAAGAGCGATATAAAGGTAAATGCTGACGGTTATGACCTGAGCGGTACAGATGTCGGAGAGGCTTATGAGAGCAGACTGCAGCTGCACAGCATACCTTGCAGCATTTTTACAGGAAAGTATGCGGACATCAATCAGTATCTCGACTTTACGTCGGGCGGAGATGTGCTGAAAATAAAGGAAGACTACTCATTCGACTGCCGCAACAAGGGCTGGCTGCCGGTGAATACAAAGATAGAGGGCGCGAACCTTTCGTGGAAGTCGGTAGAGCTGCTGTCACTGGATATCGCTGACAGGGCTGACAAGATAGCGTCGGGCTATTCAAAGGGTGACGCTGAGCTTGCTAAGTGCCTTTACAGACTTAATGCTCTGCAGTGGGACGACAGTGCTGACGAGTTCAACCTGAACGAGGGCGAGGAGAAGTTTGATCTGCTTGAGCAGCAGCTGAGCCTCGGCGTACCTGTTGTTGCGACTATCGATGACACTCATTCGGTAAACATCATAGGTCTGATACAGGATTCGGAGTGCCACAGGCAGTATATGCTGCAGATATACGATAACAACTACCCTGACGAGACAAAGGAGCTGTTCATCGAAAAGCTGCCTAAGTGCGTGCTTTCAGTAGCTGATGACGGCACGCCTACCCTGCTGGACACGGGGTATGAGTACACTGCGACATACGAAGGAAAGCAAGTCGGAGTTTCGTTCAGCCTGGTTCAGGAACATTGAATATAGCAATAAAAAAGCTCCGCTTTTGCGGAGCTTTTTGCTGTTGACAAAGTTCTATTTTTAATTATTTATCCGAAGGGGTAGTTAGGTGGGCGTGCAACGACGCAGTCGCTGCTGGAAAGCCACCTAACGACCCCTTCGGGTGCATATACATAAGAATGCGATAATGGCAAGTGAGGGTACGTTCTTACAGGTTTTGCAAGGTTCGCGCAGCGTTACAGCCTAATAGCCTCAAGCAATACGTTCACCCTCCCCTACGGGGAGGGCAAACGGTCAAGTAGCACCCAGCTACTGAAAGCGGGGTAGGGGAAGCGGTGCAGGGGCTAGCCCCTGCTTGTAAAGAAATTGTGAACTGTATTGACTTTGGGCGACAGATGTTGTATAATATATGAGTTGATTGAACAGATCAATGCTGCTATGGCTCAGGTGGTAGAGCACATCCTTGGTAAGGATGAGGTCACCAGTTCGAATCTGGTTAGCAGCTCTG
>CACXFU010000021.1 GCA_902767035.1 uncultured Ruminococcus sp. | reverse complement strand
GGCGCCAGCCTTACTGCGTCGGATTTATGCACTCTGACAAAAAATCTGACTGCGCAATACGCACACAATGGTCGTGCGGTGTTGCCTAAAAAACAAAAACACACCCTCGGGCAAAGATGTCCGGGGGTGTGCGTGCTCGCCGCACGGGTGCTCGCCGCACGGGTGCTCGCCGCACGGCTGGGCACACGTCGTAGTGAGCGTGGACTATTTATATTGTTCCCGCTGCTTTTCAATAGTTTTGAAGGCAAGTAAGGAAACGCTTTTAAAGGTTTTGCAAGGTTCGCGCAGCGTTGCTATTTAATAGTTCAGAACAAAAAATAACCCTCCCCTACGGGGAGGGAAACCAGTCTGTTAGTCCCTAACTACTGACGCGGGAAGGGGGAAATAGCCGTGCGGCGAGCACCTAACTACTTACGCGGGGTAGGGGAGATGGTGCAGGGGCTAGCCCCTGCCGGGGAGCACTAGTACATTCTTATTTTGCTTGCTATCTCTGCCGAGTGGGAGAGTATGGTGAGGTTTGAATCTATGTCGGCCTCCTTCATCACGGGGGTGATGAAAGCAAGCTCGTTCTCGGGTCTGCCGGAGCGCTCGATATACATAAGCTTTCCGAACATCTCTGATATAGCGCCCTTGAGCTTTTCGGCGTTGTCAGCCTTTATCCTTACATATACGGCGGTCTCGGTCTCCTTGTAGCTTACTACAAAATCCTGATCCTCGCTTTCCTCCCATGAGAGTGCAAGAACTCTCTGGGTATGCTTCAGGCAGTCGATGATATCACCGACCACTGCCGATGCGGTGGGGAGCTTGCCTGCGCCCTGACCGTAGAAGAGCACATCGCCGACACCGTCACCCGTCACGCAGATAGCGTTGTAAACATCATCAACGTTTGCAAGCATATTGTCCTTTGGCACGAGCCTCGGGCATACGATAGCGCTGAGCTTGCCGTTATCAAGCTTTTTAACGGTGCCTATCAGCTTTATAACATAACCTGCATTTCCTGCATACTCAACATCGTCAAGTGTTATCCTTGTGATGCCTGAGCAGTGAACGTGATCGGGATAAATGTGCTTGCCGTAAGCGAGAGAGCCAAGTATGCAGATCTTTCTGCAGGCGTCCTCGCCCTCAACATCGGCAGTGGGGTCGGCCTCGGCATAGCCGTTTGCCTGTGCGAGCTTCAATGCATCATCGAAGGACATCTGATCTTTTATCATCTTTGAAAGGATAAAGTTCGTGGTGCCGTTGAGGATACCTGATATTTTCAGTATCTCGTTGCCTGCAAGGCATTTGTTCAGCGGCCTGATGATCGGTATGCCGCCGCCTACGCTTGCTTCAAAAAGATAGTTGCAGTTATGCTCCCTTGCGATCTTCAGAAGCTCGGCGCCCTTTTCTGCTACAAGGGCCTTGTTTGAAGTTACAACGCTCTTTCCGGCTTCAAGGAGCCTCTTTGTATAATCGTATGCGAAGGTGGTGCCGCCGACTACCTCGGCCACTACCTCGATATCCTTGTCATTCAGTATCGTCTCAAAGTCCTTCACCATTCTGTCAGCAAACGGAGAATCCGGGAAATCCCTGAGATCAAGTATATACTTGATGTCGCAGTCCCTTCCTATCTTCTTCGAGATCGACTCTCTGTTTTTCATAAACAGCTCTACCGTTCCCGAACCGACAACTCCGTATCCTATCACAGCTACATTTTGCATTTTTCTGATCCTCATTTCTATTGTTTTGACGGGTCATTCGCCCGAAATTATCTTTACGTCCACAACGCCCCTGACCTTTGCAAGCTCCTCTCTCAGCTTTGCGGTCGCAAGCACCTCATGCTCGAACCTTACCGACAGAGTGACCGTCGCTACAGAGTCAATGGGTATGTTCTGGTTTATCGTGAGAATGTTCGTGTCAAGCTCATAAAGCTTCGATATGATGGACGAAAGAACTCCGCGCTCGTCCCTGAGTATGCAGTATACGGAGACGATGTTGTTCGTGAGCTGCTCCTCATAATTGAATACGGAATCCTTGTACTTGTAGTATGCACTCCTCGATATGCCGACCTTGCGGCAGGCCTCCGACGACGTCAGTGCCTCGCCCCTCGCTCTCATGCGCTTTGCATCGAGCACCTTCAGCACGATGTCAGGCAGCACCTCAGAGCTTACTATGACCAGCTTTTCGACCTTTTCTTCCATCTGGAGTTCACCTCCGACAAACAGATGTGTGTGAAACAGTTACAAATATAACACTTTTTTGTACTTTTGTCAAGTACATTTGTATTTGTGTCGAGAGCTTTTTTCTCTCGGCGGCGGCCCGTCTGAGGCCACTGAGACGGTGATTTGGGTGAAAACTCACAAAATAGTTTGACTTGTTGTTGAAATTAGTGCAAAATAGCCAAAAAGTATATAAAAAATATTAAAACACAAAATGTTTTCTTGCTATTGGTTTTGAAAAGTTGTAAAATGAATCTATATATGAATATTATCCTGAAAGGGATAACGGGTAAGGATGTGACGGTATGGACATCATAGGACAGATCCTTGAAATGGACGCTGAGGCGGAGCAGCGGCTTTTAGCTGCCAGAGAGCAGAGTGAAAAGCTGCTTGACGAATGCGCTCAGAAAGAGCAGGAGCTTGAAAAGGAAGCTCTCGACAGGGCTGAGGCCTACAGGCAGGAGCTTGAGAAGACCTCTGCGAGCAGCACTGATGCTCAGACGCTGAAAATAAGGACAGATGAAAAGACCAGGATAAAAAAGCTCGATGCCGTTTATGAGAGCGAGCACGAGAAATGGGAAGATGAGATCGTCGGGGCGATAGTGTCTCAGCAGTGAGATGAGCCCGCCGAAAGAGGGTGAGAGCAACGCTTGAATGCTATTCAACAAATGCAACGGTAGCCAAGATAAGGGCTATGCACGGCAGAATGTTCACGGCTGACAGCTACCGTGAGCTGATGACGAAAAAAAGCGTGCCCGAGTGCGCCGAGTATCTGTCGAGGACAGAGAGATACCGCGGTGCCTTTAAGGATACCGACCCCAACACTATCCACAGAGGATATCTGGAGGAGCTGCTCAACAAGGCGAATTTTGACGATTACATCAGGTTGTGCGAGTTTCAGGGGCTTGATTCTATCCCCTACTACCGCTTTCTGATATCAAGGCGGGAGATACAGTGCATACTGCTGATGATAAACAATATAAACTCGGAGCTTGAGAACTCATATCTCAACAGTCTGCCGGGATATATGATAAGAAGGTCAAAGGTGAAGCTGCTGGAGCTGAGCCGTGCCTCTACCTTTGACGAGCTTGTGAGGATACTGAAGGGTACACCTTATTATAAGCCGCTCTCGAAGATAAAGGCTGATCCCGACGGGAAGGTAGATTACACAGCCTGTGAGCTTGCCCTCAGGAGGGACGATTTTGAAAAGCTCATTAAATATGCCGAGGACGACTTCATTGGCAGTGAGGAGCGGGAGCTGAAGGAGATAATCTATTTTGAGATAGATTCTACAAACATCATAAATGCCTACAGAATGAAAAAGTATTTCGGCTACAGCGCCGAAAGGATCAAAAACAGCATAATCACGGTCTCGGGCAGACCCAATGGCAGGATACAGAAGTATTATGAGCTCGAAACGCCCGAGCAGATGCTGGAATGGATAGAAAATTCAAAATTCGGCAGGTGTGACAGAGACACCGATGTTATCGAGACAAGGATAATGCAGGCCAGATACAAATGGCTCTCGCACGTGCTTGCCGGGACCACCAGCGCACCTGTTGCGCTTTATGCGTTTGTAAGGCTTTGCTATATCGAAGAGAAAAACCTTGTGCATATCATAGAGGCGATAAGATACGGGGCTGATACCTCGGCGCTTGAAAAGGATATGCTTATATTCTGAAGAAAGGAAAAAGGTCAGCTATGGCGATTGAAAAAATGTCTCTCGTGTATATAATGGGAGATATGGAAGAGCTTGACGATGCCCTGCAAAAATGCTGCGACAGCGGCTATTTCCATATAGAGCCTGCCTTTTCGGGAGGCGAGGGCAGAGGGCGGCTGCTCAATGAGAAAAATGAGTATGAAGCTATCCTCAAAAGGCTGTCACAGTTTGTCACCTATGTGGGGCTGACGCCTGTGGAGACAGACCATACTGCACTCTCGGTGAAGAGCCCTGAGGAGCTCAGCGCGATGTGTGATAAGCTTGAGAATGAGCTCGCGGCGCTTAAAGAGAAAAAGCAGGAGAACGACCAGAGGATATCTGAGCTTTCGGCGGCGCAGATACATATAGAGCATCTTAAAGGAATGAACAGCGATTTTCAGCAGCTGTTCTCCTGTAAGTATGTGAGCGTCAGGATAGGAAAACTGCCGATAGATAACTACTCAAAGCTCGAATATTATAACGAGGACTTCTTCTTTGTTCCGTTCGAGACCTCCGAGAATTTCTGCTGGGGAATGTATTTCTGCCCCGAGAGCGAGAAGGAACTGATCGACGATCTGTTCAGGAGTATGTACTTCGAGCGGATAATGCTGCCGAGGTACGTTTCCGGAAATGCGGACGAGGCTCTGGCG
>CACXFU010000020.1 GCA_902767035.1 uncultured Ruminococcus sp. | reverse complement strand
GGTGCTCGCCGCACGGCTATCTCACGCCGTAAACCGAGCGTATTATTTATTTTGTTCCCGCTGCTTTTCAATAGTTTTAAAGGCAAGTGAGGAAACGCTCATATAGGTTTCGCAAGGTTCGCGCAGCGTTACTATTTAATAGTTCAAAACGAAACAAACACCCTCCCCTCCGAGGGAGGGCAAACGGTTTAACAGTCCCTGACTACCTACGAGGGGTAGGGGAGATGGTGCAGGGGCACGCCCCTGCCGATGCTTGCTTTCGGTAGTCTATCGGCAGGACGCCGTAGGTTTTTTTGAATGCCTGCGAGAACCTGCTCTGGCTGGAAAAGCCGACGGCCTCGGATATCTGAGATATGCTGTCGCTCGTTGTCAGAAGAAGCCACTCAGCGCGCTCCATGCGGTGCTCCTTGATGTGCGCCGCAAGAGAATTTCCGTATACCTCTTTGAAGGCAGCCTTCAGCGTCGTCGGGTTTATGAGAAATTGCTTTGAAAGCTCCTCTATTGTTATCCTCTCTCCTATGTGCTCCAGCAGATAAGCGTGTACCTGATGAGCAAGCTTTACCTTGTCGAGAACGCCGTACCTGTCAGTCAGCTGGGTGTCGTCCTCAATGCAGCACACTTTCATTATCTTTTCTGTCGCAATGTGAAGCGTGTTCACCTTTTCGTTGTCGGCAGCTTTGTAGTATACCTCTTTTCCGTCTCTCCTGCTGACGATAAGCCCGCTGTTTTTCAGCTGCTTCAGGTGGTGGCAGACGGCAGGGCTGTTCATATCCATAAGCTCCGATATCGCCGATACGCACAGCTCGCTGTGGCATAAAAGGCAGAACACCCTCAGCCTTGTAATGTCAGAAAGCTGCTTGAAAACATCGGCAGCCGCCGCAAAATTCACCTCGTCCGTAAGTCTGTTTCCGGTCATAACATCGTCCATTTTAAACACCTTTCTATCCGAAACGGAAAAACATTTCGCCTTTTTGGTAAAAGTTAGTCAGAACTTATTGACAATCCCTCCTGACGGTATTATACTAAAATCACAACAATTAAACAAGTGCTTAATTGTAAATTTTATTGGGGGGCAGCATTATGAAAAAGAAGTATGAGATAGAGGTAGACTGTGCCAACTGTGCAAACCTTATGGAGGAGACCGCATCAAAGGTAGAGGGCGTTGCGTCCTGCAGCGTAAGCTTTGTGACACAGAAGATGACTGTCGAGTTCGCCGAGGGCGCCAATGAGAAAAAGGTAATGAAGGAAGTTCTCAAGCAGTGCAAAAAGGTCGAGCCTGACTGCGAGATAGAAATATAAAACTGAACGGTGCAATAGTTCATTGAGCTTGTTAAAAAGTAATACGCCCGATGTTTGTGTCCGCTTTATAAGTAGCAGCACGCCCAACTTGGGGGCTTTCCGATCGCCCCCAAACCCCTTCGGACATAATATTTTTTTCTGATAAATGCTAAATTGACAAATTGAAATGAACCTTGCGCCGGTGTAGAATGGATCTTTTGACAGGTGCCCTCGCATTTAAGCGGTGGTATACTTACTAAAGGAGAATAGCGGGGTCTGGGAGTATGAAGAAAAAGCAAAAACGAATGCTTGTGCGAATAATCATAGCAGGGGTGATGTTCACCGCATTGATGATCGCAGGGCATCTGACAAAAATGCCGCTGTGGGTCAGCGGTCCGCTTTACCTGATATGCTATATCATCATAGGTTATGACATTCTGAGAAAGGCCGCTCTCGGTGTCCGCAACGGCAGGATGCTCGACGAGAACTTTCTTATGGCGGTGGCAACTATAGGTGCTGCAGCCCTTGCCATTTATGACAAAAGCGGCGACCTCAGCGAAGCCGTCGCAGTAATGCTTTTCTATCAGATAGGTGAGTTCTTTCAGGGGCTCGCCGTCGGCAAGAGCAGAAAAAACATTGCCTCCCTTATGGATATACGCCCCGACCACGCCAACATAATGCAGGACGGCAAGCTTGTTGAGGCCGACCCCGAGGAGATCGAGGTAGGCACGACCATAATAGTTCAGCCCGGAGAGAAGATCCCGATTGACGGCCTTATCATAAAGGGCAGTTCAGTTCTTGATACCAGTGCCCTCACGGGAGAAAGCGTCCCCAGAGAGGCCGCCGAGGGCGATGAGGTCATAAGCGGCTGTATCAATATGAGCGGTGTTCTTGAGGTGAAGACCACCAAACCCTTCGGTGAGTCCACCGTCTCGAAGATACTTGAGCTCGTTGAAGAATCCACCGCCAAAAAATCTCACTCCGAGAAGTTTATAACCAAATTTGCAAAGGTCTATACTCCTGCGGTCTGCGGTTCGGCGATGGCGCTGGCCGTTTTGCCACCCCTTGTGAACCTGCTGACAGGCTCCGCTGCCGGCTGGGCAACATGGATATACAGAGCCCTTACCTTCCTTGTTATCAGCTGCCCGTGCGCTCTGGTGATAAGCATACCCCTCAGCTTTTTCTCGGGCATCGGCAAGGCCAGCCGTGAGGGCATTCTCATAAAAGGCTCCGTTTACCTCGAAGCCTTAGCCCAGACAAAGACCGTTGTCTTCGATAAGACGGGAACTCTCACCAAGGGCGTGTTTGAGGTCAGCGCTATCCATCACAGTGACCTTGCGGACGAAAAGCTCCTCGAATATGCAGCATATGCCGAGTGTTCGTCCTCTCACCCGATCAGCAAGAGCCTTCAGAGAGCCTACGCCAAAGACCTTGACCGCAGCCGCGTCACAGACATTAAAGAGATCAGCGGCCACGGAGTTACCGCCGTGTTTGACGGTGACAGGGTAGCAGTCGGCAACGGCAAGCTTATGAAGATGCTCTCCGTCGAGTATATAGAATGCCACCATACAGGCACCGTCATTCATGTAGCCGTAAACGGTGAGTACTGCGGCCATATCGTCATCGCTGATATGCCGAAGCCCCATTCCAAAGAGGCGATAGCAGGCCTCAGACAGACCGGTGTGAACAAGGTAGTGATGCTCACCGGCGACCGTGATGCCGCAGCGAAGAAAGCGGCCGAGGACCTCGGCATAACGGATTATGTAAGTGAGCTTCTGCCTGATGCCAAGGTAAGCGAGGTCGAAAAGCTCCTCTCTCAGAACAAGGGCGGCAATCTTGCCTTTGTCGGCGACGGTATAAACGATGCTCCGGTGCTTTCGCGTGCAGATATCGGCATAGCGATGGGCGCTATGGGCTCAGATGCCGCTATCGAGGCCGCCGATATAGTCCTTATGGACGATGACCCCTTGAAAATACCGAGAGCGATGACCATTTCAAAGAGATGTATCTCTATAGTTTATCAGAACATCGTGTTTGCGCTGGCAGTAAAGTTCGGGTGCCTTGTTCTGGGCGCGCTGGGTATCGCAAATATGTGGCTTGCGATCTTCGCCGATGTCGGAGTAATGATCCTCGCAGTACTGAACTCAATGAGGATACTGTTCGACAAAAAGTAGTGCTTGACAAATAATACAGCATATGATATAATTTAAGCAGAAAAAGGAGAACGTATCGCTAGTAAGCGGTCACCTCCCAGAGAGACTAAATTAAGATAGTCGTCCTATTTGGCGCAAGGGCGGCTATCTCTTTTTATTGCAGTTATCGAGTATAAGCTCAATAATGTTAGTTATAAGTAAAAGTAATGAGATTACTTCTATTACACTCACTATGCATCCCCCCTTCCGTTAAGTCGGAGGGTAGATTTGACCGCCTACCGTTGTTCACGATACGTTCCCTGCAAGTATAATAACATAAAAAACGGCCTTTGTCAATTTGTGTCAGACGAAGGCTTCATAACCGAAGAGGAGTACGAAGCCAAGAAAAAGCAGATACTTGGTATCTGAATTACAGTTTGTAAACTATGCTTTAAGCTTTGCTGTTTCTCCTTGACAATGCTGCCTTATTGTGTTATACTTTTAGGTAGATCGTGGGGCTCGTCCCCCGAAATCTAATTTCTAAAAAAGGAGTTATTAGGTTATGGATTACTTGGAAATTGAAAAGGTAGTCGGAAGAGAAATTCTCGACTCCAGAGGAAACCCTACTGTTGCGGCAGAGGTTTATCTTGCAGACGGCACAGTTGCAAGAGGTACAGCACCTTCAGGCGCATCTACAGGTGAGTTCGAGGCACTTGAGCTCCGTGACGGTGACAAGGGCAGATATCTCGGAAAGGGCGTTCAGAAGGCAGTTGAGAACATCAACACCGTGATCGCTGACACTATCGTTGGTATGGACGCATCAGACATCTACGCTGTAGACAAGGCAATGATCGAAGCAGACGGCACAAAGGACAAGTCCAAGCTCGGCGCAAATGCAATTCTCGCAGTTTCGATCGCAACAGCAAGAGCTGCTGCAACATCACTTGATATACCGCTTTACAGATTCCTCGGTGGCATTCAGGGCACAAAGCTCCCTGTACCTATGATGAACATACTCAACGGCGGCGCACACGCAGACAGCGCAGTTGATACACAGGAGTTTATGGTAATGCCTGTAGGCGCACCTTCCTTCAAAGAGGGACTCAGATGGTGTGCAGAGGTCTTCCACGCACTCAAGGCTCTTCTCAAGGAAATGGGCGACGTTACCGCAGTTGGTGACGAGGGCGGCTTTGCACCTAACAGCCTGAAGAGCGACGAAGAGGCTATCGAGAAGATCCTCGAGGCTATCAAGAAGGCAGGCTTCGAGCCCGGAAAGGACTTCATGATCGCTATGGACGCAGCTTCCTCAGAGTGGAAGAGCGAAAAGGGCAAGGGCTTCTACAAGCAGCCTAAGAGCGGCAAGGAGTTCACCTCTGATGAGCTTATCGCTCACTGG
>CACXFU010000019.1 GCA_902767035.1 uncultured Ruminococcus sp. | reverse complement strand
GAGCAGCGGTCTCCAAAACCGCGTGCCGAGGGTTCGAAACCTTCTGCCCCTGCCAATGCCGCCGCGAACTTCTTCGTTCGCGGCGGTTTGTTGTTTTACCGGAAAGCTTATGATCTGAATAAATCATACTAAAACGATAGACTTAATAAGTTATTTACACAAAATCTATTGAATTTGCAGCTTCGTTAGTGTATCATCATAGTGGACTACGTTTAGCGGAGGTGCTTTTATGACCTTAAATTCTGAAATCACGATCTGTCAGGCTGATCTGTCTGACATTGATGAGCTGCATGAGATCGAGAGCCTTTCATTTTCTCCTGAAAAGGCTGCATCTTATGAGGCGTTTAAATACAGGCTCGAAAAATTCCCTCAATGGTTTTTCAAGGCAGTGCTCGACAGCAGGATCGTCGGACTGATCGACGGCAGCTGCTCGGTTCAGCCATATATAACTGATGAGCTTTACGAAAGCGGCGGAGCGTTTGATGACAGCGCTGAAAATCTCTTGATATACGGGCTGGCTGTCCATCCGCAGTACCGCGGAATGCGCATTGCTCACAGGCTGATGGAGCACTTTATCGGTGCCGCAAGGGCAGCCGGAAAGAAGCATATTTCTCTTACCTGCAAGGAGTCGCTGATCGGATTTTATGAAAGCCTGGGCTACAGCTGTCACGGCCTGTCGGAATCGGTGCTCGGTAATGTTGTGAGCTATGATATGGAGCTTTATTTGTAATAGTATAAACTTAAAAAGACTATGCCGCTTACGGTACAGTCTTTTTGCATCAGTATCTGTCAGAGTCGTCGGCCGTCAGCGCGTAAAAAGCTACTGCGCTTGCGGCCGCAACGTTCAGTGAATCTACGCCGTTAGCCATTGGTATCTTCACGGTGTAGTCGCTCTCGGCTATCGTTTCGGCTTTAAGGCCTTCTCCCTCTGTGCCGAGTATTACCGCGAGCTTTTCGGCTTTTTTAAGCCTCTCATCGCTAAGTGACAGCGTGTCGTCTCTCAGAGCCATTGAAACGGTGACAAAGCCCTGCCCTTTCAAAAAGCGCACATATTCTGGCGATGACTGTGACAGATAAGTCCACGGCACCTGAAAGACCGTGCCCATGCTTACCCTTACAGAGCGTCTGTAAAGAGGGTCGCTGCATGAGGGCGTGAGCACTACTGCGTCCATACCGAGGGCTGCGGCGCTTCTGAATACGGCACCGATGTTTGTCTGGTTCATTATGTCTTCAAGCACGGCTATCCGCTTTGCTTTTGTGAGTATTTCCTCGGCATCGGGCAGCTTTTTTCTTCTCATAGCGCACAAAGCCCCCTGCGTGAGCTTATACCCCGTTATTTTTGTGAGGGTATCGCTGCCTGCGGTGTAAACTTTGATATCAGGCAGGGCGTTGATTATGTCTGCTGCCTGACCGTTTATATACTTTCTTTCGCAGAGCATCGATTCAGGCTTATATCCGGCTGCGATAGCCCTTCGTATCACCTTGGGGCTTTCTGCTATGAAGATGCCTTCCTCCGGCTCATAATAGTGCTTGAGCTGCACCTCATTCGTGCTGACATACGGCTCCAGCTCAGGCAGGGAAAGGTCATTTATCTCTATTATCTCGGGCATTTTTAGATCCTTTCTTATAATTAATTTACCACTTTTATTTTATCACAAGCGGAACAATAAGTCAATAAAGGCAAAAGTACTTGTTTTATGATACAAAAACTAATGCCGGCGGTGAATTATCTTTTTTCAAAATATACAAAGTTTTAAAATACGTAAAATATCAGACTTTTACCGCTTGACATCTGCGCTTTGATGTGCTAAAATGCAGATATAGAATATTGTTGAGCAATGACGTTCATAAGGGACTTATGGTCTTTTATGGGCGTTTTTTGTTTATACTATCAAGGGTGTGAGAAAATGGATGATTTCAGAAGAGAGGCGCCGTTCGCAAGACAGGGACTTTACGACCCTGCATTTGAGCATGAGAACTGCGGTATAGGAGCCGTTGTGAACATCAGGGGCGAGAAGTCTGCAAAGGTGGTAGAGGACGCGCTCTCGATCGTTGAAAAGCTTGAACACAGAGCAGGAAAGGACGCAAGAGGAGAGACCGGTGACGGCGTAGGCATACTTACGCAGATACCCTCGGCACTTCTGAGGAGCGAATGTGAAAAGCTGGGCTTTGATATAGGTGAAGACGGAGATTTCGGCGTAGGAATGTTCTATTTTCCGCAAAACGAGCTTGAACGAAATCAGGCGCGCAAGATGTTTGAGGTCATACTCAGAAAAAGGGGAATGGAGCTTATCGGCTGGAGAGAGGTACCGTCATGTCCTGCTACGCTTGGGCAGAAGGCGCTTGACAGTATGCCCTTTATAATGCAGGGATTTGTGAAAAGGCCTGAAAAGGCAGCCAGAGGTCTCGAATTTGACAGGGAGCTTTATATAGCAAGACGTATTTTTGAACAGGCAAACGAGCACACCTACGTTTGTTCCCTTTCAAGCAGAACTATCGTTTATAAGGGAATGTTTCTTGTGGGTCAGCTGAGGGGGTTCTATCTTGATCTTCAGGATCAGAGGTATACCTCGGCGATAGCTATGGTGCACAGCCGCTTTTCCACTAACACTAATCCCAGCTGGCAGAAGGCTCACCCGAACAGGCTTATGGTGCATAACGGTGAGATAAACACTATCACAGGCAATGCCGATAAGATGCTTGCCCGTGAAGAGACTATGCACTGTGAGGCCTTCGGTGACGATATGGACAAGATACTGCCTGCTATAAATGCAGACGGTTCTGACTCGGCACGCCTTGACAATGCGCTTGAATTTATGGTAATGTCAGGTATCCCGCTTCCGCTGGCAGTGATGATAGCTATCCCTGAGCCGTGGAGCAACAGCAGGAGCATTTCTAAAGAGAAGTATGACTTCTACCAGTATTACGCAACAATGATGGAACCCTGGGACGGCCCTGCATCTATACTGTTTTCAGACGGTGAGGTAATGGGCGCCGTGCTTGACAGAAACGGCCTCAGGCCTTCAAGATACTGTCTTACAAGCGACGGCTATCTTATCCTGTCATCTGAAACGGGCTGTATCGACGTTCCGCCTGAGAAGATAGTCAAAAAGGACAGGCTGCGCCCCGGCAAGATGCTCCTTGCTGACACAAAGCAGGGCAGGCTCATCGACGATGAGGAGCTTAAAAGCTACTATGCATCGCGCCACCCCTACGGTGAATGGCTCGACGGCAACCTTGTCAGACTGCACGACCTGCATTTCCCGAACAAAAACGTTCAGACCTATACTGAGGACGAGCTCAAAAAGCTGCAGAAGGCTTTCGGCTATTCCTATGAGGAAATAATGAACAGCATTCTGCCGATGGCTGAAAACGGCGCTGAGCCGATAGCCTCAATGGGCAGTGATATACCTCTGCCGCCGCTTGACAAGCAGATGCCTCCGCTGTTCTCTTATTTCAGGCAGCTTTTCGCGCAGGTAACGAACCCGCCCTTTGACGCTATAAGAGAGCACATAGTTACAGACACCTGTATGTACATAGGCAAGGACGGAAACCTTTTAGAGGACAGGCCTGAGAACTGCCATGTGCTCAAGGTCAGAAATCCTATCCTTACGAGCACTGACCTTCTGAAGATCAAGAGCCTGACAACTCCTGGGCTTCGCTCTGCTGTAATACCTATCACATATTATATAGGCACATCTCTTGAAACTGCTATCGAAAAGCTCTTTATCCAGGCTGATAAGGCCTACAGAGACGGCGCAAATATCCTTATCCTGTCAGACAGGGATATTGACGAATACAGAGCGGCTATACCGTCTCTTCTGGCAGTGGCTGCACTGCAGCAGCACCTTGTCTCGACTAAGAAGAGAACTGCCGTTGCTATCATACTTGAAAGCGCCGAGCCGCGAGAGGTTCACCACTTTGCGGCGCTGCTGGGTTATGGTGCCTGCGCCGTGAACCCTTATCTTGCACAGGAGACTATCCGCCACCTGATAGATACGGGACTGCTTGACAAGGATTTCTACGTTGCTGAGGACGACTACAACAAGGCTGTGCTTGACGGAATAGTAAAGATATCTTCAAAAATGGGTATCTCGTCTATCCAGTCTTATCACGGCTCTAAGCTGTTCGAGGCAGTAGGCATCTCACCTGAGGTGATAGATAAGTATTTCAAGGGCACTGTCAGCAGGATAGGCGGAATAACGCTTGCCGATATAAGCAGGAGAACAGAAGCTCTCCACAATGCTGCCTTTGATCAGCTGGGACTGGAGACCAACAAGGAGATCGCAAGCTTAGGTGCGCATAAGCTAAAAAGCTCAAAGAGCGACCATCTCTACACACCTGAGGTGATACATCTTCTGCAGAAGGCTACACGCACTGGCGACTATGAGATATATAAAGAGTATTCAAACAAGCTTACCGCTGAGGATAACAGGCTTACGCTCAGAAGTCTGCTTGACTTCAAATACGATGAAAACGGCGGTATCCCGATAGATGAGGTAGAGAGCGTTGAGAGCATCTGCCACAGGTTCAAGACGGGTGCGATGAGCTACGGCTCTATCTCGCAGGAGGCGCACGAGTGCCTTGCTCTCGCTATGAACAGGATCGGAGGAAAGTCAAACAGCGGTGAGGGCGGAGAGAGCCCCGAAAGACTTGGCTCCGAAAAGGGCTCTGCGATAAAGCAGGTAGCTTCGGGCAGATTCGGTGTAACGTCTGAGTATCTGGTATCGGCCAAGGAGATACAGATAAAAATGGCTCAGGGCGCAAAGCCCGGCGAGGGCGGTCATCTGCCTAAGGATAAGGTCTACCCGTGGATAGCAAAGACCCGTCATTCAACGGCAGGCGTGGGGCTTATCTCACCGCCGCCGCACCACGATATCTACTCTATAGAAGACCTGGCAGAGCTGATCTTCGACCTTAAAAACGCAAACCGCGATGCGCGTATCTCAGTTAAGCTCGTGTCAGAGGCAGGCGTCGGCACTGTTGCGGCTGGTGTTGCAAAGGCAGGCGCACAGGTGATACTTGTTTCGGGCTATGACGGCGGTACTGGTGCCGCACCGAGAAGCTCTATCTATAACGCAGGTCTGCCGTGGGAGCTCGGCCTTGCAGAGGTGCACCAGACGCTGATACTAAACGGCCTGAGAACAAGAGTTGTGCTCGAAACTGACGGCAAGCTTATGAACGGGCGCGATATTCTTGTTGCAGCTTTGCTGGGTGCCGAGGAGTTCGGCTTTGCTACAGCGCCGCTGGTAACTATGGGCTGTGTTATGATGAGGGTGTGCAACCTTGACACCTGCCCTATGGGTATCGCAACACAGAACCCAGAGCTGAGAAAGCGCTTTGCAGGCAAGCCCGAATATGTCATAAACTTTATGCACTTTGCAGCTCAGGAGCTCAGAGAGTATATGGCTAAGCTCGGCATAAGAACGGTCGATGAGCTGATAGGCAGAACAGACCTTCTCTATTGCAGGGATACAAGTGCGGGAATAGATTTCTCTCAGATACTTACAAGCGGTATCGACACTAAGGGTCAGCTTTTCAAGGCCTCAGATGTGTATGATTTTGAGCTTGAGAAAACTGCCGATGAGAAGATACTTATAAAGAAGCTTGGCACGGCGCTTAAAAACAAAACGCCTAAGTCTATAGATGTCAACGTCATCAATACTGACAGAGCCTTCGGCACTTCGTTCGGCTCAGAGATAACGAAAAAGTGGGGCAGCTATACCCTTGATGATGACACCTTTACCGTCAACTGCAAGGGCAGCGGCGGACAGAGCTTCGGCGCGTTCATACCTAAGGGTCTGACACTCAGGCTCAGCGGTGATGCTAACGACTATTTCGGAAAGGGTCTTTCTGGCGGAAAGCTGACGCTCTCACCGCCAAAGGGTGCCGCTTTCAGGGCTGAGGACAATATCATCTGCGGAAACGTTGCGCTTTACGGTGCTACATCGGGCAAGGCGTTCATAAACGGCATTGCAGGTGAGAGGTTCTGCGTAAGAAATTCAGGCGCATATGCCGTATGTGAGGGCGTGGGTGACCACGGCTGCGAATATATGACAGGCGGCAGAGCAGTAGTCCTCGGCAGAACCGGTAAGAACTTTGCGGCAGGAATGTCAGGCGGCATCGCTTATGTTCTCGATGAGGACAGAGACCTTTATATGAAGCTGAACAAGTCACAGGTAACCTCCAGCGAGGTGAAGGACAAGCATGACATCGGAGAGCTGCGCTCGCTCATCACTGAGCACTTTGAGGCTACGGGCTCACCGAAGGCAAAGGAGATACTTGATGACTTCGAGAGGTATCTGCCGAGCTTTAAAAAGGTACTGCCGAACGATTACGCCAAGATGCAGAAGACGATGATCGAGCTGGAGGAGCTTGGCAGAAGTCATGACGAGGCCGAGATCGAAGCTTTCTACACCCTGGAAAAGGAGGCGTGAGCTATGGGAAAGCCAACAGGATTTCTTGAATATACAAGGACGGAGAACACGGCTGTAGAGCCGCTTGAAAGGATAAAGTCCTACGATGAGTTCCACCGTGTGCTGCCTGAGGAGGAGAGAAGAGTTCAGGCGGCAAGGTGTATGGACTGCGGAGTGCCGTTTTGCCAGAACGGTAAGATGCTCTGCGGTATGATATCGGGTTGTCCGCTCAACAATCTTATCCCTGAGTGGAACGACCTTGTCTACAGACAGCGCCCTGAGCTTGCACTTGAAAGGCTGCTTATGACGAACAATTTTCCTGAATTCACATCGAGGGTTTGTCCGGCGCTTTGCGAAAAGGCCTGCACCTGCGGTGTTTACGACGAGCCTGTTACCGTCAGGGACAATGAGAACGCGATCATAGAATACGGCTTTGAAAACGGCCTTATGCAGCCGCAGATACCGGCAGTCAGGAGCGGAAAGAGCGTTGCCGTGATAGGCTCTGGCCCTGCAGGGCTGGCGGCAGCCGACACCCTCAACAAGAGAGGCCACACGGTAACAGTGTTTGAGCGCGAGGACAGGGCAGGCGGTCTGCTTATGTACGGTATCCCGAATATGAAGCTTGACAAGGGTATCGTTGAGCGCAGGATAAAGCTTATGGAGGAGGAAGGCGTCACGTTCGTTTACGGGGCTGACGTCGGAAAGAACACCTCCGGTGCCGAGATCTGCGAGAAGTTCGGCGCTGTGGTGCTCGCCTGCGGCTCATCAAAGCCGAGAGACATAGCTGCCCCTGGAAGAGAGGCAGACGGCATCTTCTTTGCGGTAGATTTTCTCAAAAGAACCACCAAGGCTCTCCTCTCAGACGATGCCGAGGGGCTGAGCGCTGCAAAGGGAAAGAACGTTATAGTCATCGGCGGCGGAGACACCGGTAACGACTGTGTAGGCACCTGCATAAGGCAGGGCTGCGCATCAGTCGCCCAGCTGGAGATGATGCCGAAGCTGCCCGATACAAGAGCTGAGAACAACCCGTGGCCTGAGTGGCCGAGAGTGTGCAAGACAGACTACGGTCAGGAGGAGGCTATCGCGGTCTTCGGGCATGACCCCAGGCTTTACTGCACCACTGTGAAGGAGTTCAGATCTGACGAGAACGGAAAGCTGAGAGCAGTTGTTACCGTTAAGCTTGACTTTTCAAGCGCAAAGCCGCAGCAGATAGAGGGCAGCGAGGAAGAGCTCCCCTGTGAGCTTTGCCTTATCGCCGCGGGCTTCCTCGGGAGCGAGGACTATGTAGCTAAGGACTTTGATGCAGAGCTTGACGACCGCTCAAACGTGAAGACGCAGCAGGGCAGCAACTATGTTTCTGCGAACATCTTCACTGCCGGCGATATGCACATAGGTCAGTCGCTGGTAGTAAGAGCTATCCGCGAGGGAAGAGACTGTGCAAAGCAGGTAGACCGGTTCCTGATGGGGTATTCTAACATATGATAATAACAGCCGCTTTGAGTATTATAGTTCTTGGCGGCTGTTATGGACATAATAAAAACCGCAGCACTTCGATGCAGGATATTTCAAATATAGAAGACTTTTTATAATTTGAAGCCACAATAACAATCGGTCAGCTTTCAAATATAGAAGACCTAATATGTTG
>CACXFU010000018.1 GCA_902767035.1 uncultured Ruminococcus sp. | reverse complement strand
GTGTCCATACTCATAACTCCTTATACCTTTTTAACATAGTTGAGGCTGATCCAACCTGCACCCGATTTAAGAAATCCCCAACTTCCACTTTCTTTTACGATGGTATATACTCCGCCTTTTTTAATTGTACCAACAATAGCATAATTTGTGCCAGCGCCTTTTCTTATATTTAGAACATCAGCCGTTACCTTTGCCAAATAAGGCTTAAATGTTGTAGGTGTTGACGGAGTAGAAACTCTTGTTTGGTCTTTAGGTCTTAAAACACCAAGAACCGGTGAACAACTATCAACTCCTGTTTTCTTGTTATAATAGTGAGTTACTTTTTGTGTCTTTTCGTGCTTTCCTAGCCTTCTTCGTCCTCGCCGTTCATTATCTTGTCCAGATCGATCTTTGTATGCTCTTTATAGAAGGAGTTCCACCAGTGGTGCTCACCCTCCTCCATATAGTATCCCTCTGGAGATGTCCAGTGCCAGCAAAGCTGGGCGATACCGCCTGCATAGGTATACCAGTCATAAACACGTTCCACAGTATCCTTTAGCTAAGAAAGCTAAAAGCCTGATAAAAATATCTGATAAGCAAGCTATGCAGCTCTTTTGGCTCGCTTCAGACTTCTGTTTGTGACGATATACTCAGTTATCTTCTTTGCCTCTGCAATAACGCTTACAGCATCGACCTCCGGCTCATCTGTATTGAAGCCGTCCTCCGCAACTGCAATGATGTGGTATTTCTGTTTTGCGGCTTCAATAAACCTTGTGAAGCTCAGCTGCCAGGTAGTATCAGCGCCGTGCAGCAGCATCAGTGTTGTGGGGTTTTGTTTTCCGAATTCAAAGTATTTCATCAGCAAGTACAATCTGCAGATAGACAATTATCCGCCTGATATCCAGGAGGAATACTTCAAAACGCATGATAAACCTGCGCCGGCGGAGTTTACAAGAACTGCAGCTTTGAGAAAGTGTGCTGCACTTATAGTGTTTGCAGCTATACACAGTGTTTGCTCTTATCCCGGCTGTGATCGTAGGGCTTTCTGTGATGATAATTAGCTGATAATGAAAAAATGCGAGAGCAGGGAAGTCCTGTTCTCGCCTTAGTTTTTATTATGATATCTCGTTTTTCGCCTTTTCAAGTGCATTTATCACCTTGTCGCACCACTCGTCAAACTCCGCATCTTCTCGCTGTAATTCCGGGTGAGATAGGACATATTCAAGCGAGATCCTGACACCCTGTGCAAAAGAAACAGTCGGCTTGAAGTCAGGAACGGCTCTTTTTAGCTTTGAGTTATCAAACACTACCGATACCGATTTGTCACCGGTCAGGCTGCCCTCATAGTCATAGTCCTTGCCGACAGCAGAGAGAAAGTCAGAAGCCACATGATAAGGGTGCAGCTTCACACCGAGAGCCTTTGCAATCTCCTCGTAGATCTGGTTCCAGCTAAGCGTTTCATCGCTTGTTATCTGGAACGCTTCGCCTACAGCGTGAGAATTGCCCATTAGGCCTGCAAAGCCTACCGCAAAATCTGTATTAAAGGTCAGCGTCCACAGCGATGTTCCATCACCCTGAATGATAACGGGCTTTTCTTCCTTTATACGCTTGACTACCTGCCAGAAGCCGTTTTTGCCGTGAACACCGAGAGGGATATTCTTTTCATCATATGTATGGCTGGGGCGGACGATCGTAACAGGGAAGCCGTCCTCACGGTAATGCTTCATCAGCAGCTCTTCGCAGGCTATCTTATCCCTTGAATACTGCCAATAGGGATTAGCGAGAGCCGTACCCTCATTTATGATATAGCTTTTTGAAGGCTTGTGATATGCACTTGCGGAGCTAATATAGATATACTGATTCGTTCTGCCTGCAAACAGGCGATAGCCACGCTCCACCTGTTCGGGAACAAAGCCGATAAATTCGCATACAGTATCAAATTTCATATCACCCAGCTTTTCTTTTACAAGTGCTTCGTCATTTATATCCGCAACGATAGAAACAGCACCCTCCGGCAAAGGCTTTGTGCCGCGGTTGAGAACATACACCTCCCACTTTCTTTCCAGCAGCAGTCGTACTACTGCGCTGCTTATCGTTCCTGTTCCTCCGATTATCAATGCTTTCATAGAGATCACCTCATACAGATCAATGGTCAATACTTATTATCAATAACTATAACACATCCATATCACAAAATCAACTGTTATTCATAATTTTATAATTGCGTGAAATTCAAAAAATCTTTATAATAATCCGGTTTTACATTTTTACTCTCGCTGTATTTATTCTTCGCTTCTTGACAATTAAGAATAAAGAGATTATAATTAAATACAGATAAGTGTGTGATGAATTGAGAATCACAGCAGAGGAGAAGCGCATAAGTATATTTCGGAAATTTCGCTAAATCAAAATTTAACGAAATTTGAGAAGTGGTGAATAGAGGTATGAGTATTAAATATAAGGATTGCCCCAGTTATCTTAGTGACTTTCTTAATCATATAAGAATAATCGAGGATAGAACGATTAAAACCGAAGAAGCGTATTATACAGACATGAAAACATTTCTACGTTTCTTATTAATAGAAAACAATGCGGTTGATCCAAATAAAATTGAATTCAGAGACATTAGTATAAAGGACGTTCCTTTTGACTATATTAAAAGTTTCACTTTGAAAGATGCTTATGCGTATCTAAGATGGTTGACAGATGAACGTGAGAACTCATCAAAAACTCGTGCAAGAAAAATTACTTGTCTGAGGCACTTTTTTTCATACCTTACAAATAAAGCTATGCTTTTATCAAACAATCCTATAGAAAACCTTGAGCTTCCGCGGTCTGAAAAATCTTTGCCAAAATACCTTACACTGAACGAAGCCCAGAAATTGCTTAGATCAATAGAAACAAAAAACACGCCCAGAGATTATTGTATAATAACTTTGTTTCTTAACTGTGGAATGAGATTATCAGAGCTTTGCGGCATTGATGTTGATGATATAAATATTGAGAACAGAAACGTCAGATTATTCGGTAAAGGCCGAAAAGAACGTATAGTTGCGTTAAATGATGCTTGTGTAGCTGCTGTAAATAACTATCTGCCATACAGATTAAAGGAAGAAACTACAACAGATGCATTGTTCTTGTCAAACAGAAAGACAAGAATAACTAACAGGCGTGTTGAACAGATCGTTGAAGAATGCTTAAAAAAGGCTGGATTGTCAAATCTTGGCATTTCTACTCACAAACTGCGTCACACAGCTGCGACTTTAATGTACCAAAACGGCGTAGATACGTTGTTACTGAAGGAAGTTTTAGGTCACGAAAGCACTGCTACCACTGAGATCTACACTCACATAAACAGTGCTAACGTCAGAAAAGCTATCGAATCTAACCCTTTGGCTGATATGAAGCCCGACGACAATAAAAAATAATGCAGTAAGACCTCCGTACATTAAGTTCGGAGGTCTTACCTTTGGCGGATAATTTTATGTCATTAGCAAAGAAATCAGATAGAATCAAGTGCTTCCTTGATATCAAACAGAATATCATCAATGTGCTCTGTGCCGATAGAAAGCCTGATAGTATTGGGCTTGATGCCCTGATCCAGAAGCTCCTGCTCGTTGCACTCAGAATGTGTAGTTGATGCAGGGTGAATTGCAAGGCTCTTAACGTCTGCAACATTAGCAAGCAGCGAGAACAGCTGGAGGTTATCGATAAACTTCTGAGCAGTCTTAGCGTCGCCCTTTATCTCAAATGTGAAGATCGAGCCGCCGCCGTTAGGATAATACTTCTTATAAAGTTCCTGCTGCTTAGGATCAGTTGATACAGAAGGATGATTTACCTTCTCAACTCTTGGATCATTATTAAGGAATTCTGCAACTTTCAGCGCATTTTCTACGTGTCTTTCAACTCTGAGTGAGAGGGTCTCAAGGCCCTGCAGGAATACAAACGCATGAACAGGTGAAAGTGTAGAACCGGTATCGCGAAGGAGTATAGCCCTGATGTATGTAACAAATGTTGCATTTGGAACAGCCTGAGCAAAGCTTACACCGTGATAAGATACGTTTGGCTCAACAAACCAAGGGAACTTTCCGCTTCCGATCCAGTCAAACTTGCCTGAATCAACGATAACTCCGCCGATCGTAGTTCCGTGACCGCCTATAAACTTGGTAGCGGAATGAACAACGATATCAGCACCATACTCGATAGGTCTTACAAGATAAGGGGTGGCAAAGGTGTTGTCAACGATAAGCGGTATCTTATGTGCGTGAGCGATATTCGCTATCCTTTCAATGTCAACTACCTCAGAATTAGGATTGCCGAGAGTTTCTATCTCGATCGCTTTTGTGTTCTCCTGAATTGCTGCCTCGATAGCATCATAATCAAAAGGATCAACAAAAGTTGTAGTAATACCATAATCTTTAAGTGTATGTGCAAGCAGATTATAGGTGCCGCCGTAAATATTCTTAGCAGCTACGATATGATCGCCTGCATGAGCTGCAGCCTGTATAGCATAGGTTATAGCAGCTGCACCGGAACCTACAGCAAGTGCTGCGGAACCGCCCTCAAGAGCTGCGATCCTCTGCTCAAAAATATCCTGAGTAGGATTTGTAAGTCTTCCGTAGATGTTACCTGCATCCCTGAGACCGAACCTGTCTGCTGCGTGCTCACTGTTATGGAATACATAAGAAGATGTCAGATAAATCGGCACTGCCCTTGCATCTGTAACGGGGTCTGCACTTTCCTGCCCTACATGGAGCTGCTTTGTCTCAAACTTCAGATTTCTTTCATTTATTTTGCTCATTAAGATCAACCTCTTTCATTATTTTAATATGTTCACTGTTTTTATTCTGATGTACTCTTTCACATTCGCCCGCACATTCGTGAATCATAATAGATTATTACGGCTGATGCTTTCATGATCATCACCTCTTCAAATTTCAATTCATATATTTCCTAGTGAATTGCTATGTTTAGAATATAACACATAATTCCGATATTGTCAATAGGATTTTTTTCAAAATCCTGATTTTTGTAACAATTCATATAAATCCTAGTGTAAAACTATGTAATAATGACAAAAATAAACAAAGACAGCCTTTCGACTGCCTTTGTAAGATGAATATCAAAGTCCGTCAGGATTGTTTTTGATAAAGTTCCAGCTGTCAGCGGTCATTTCATCAAGACCATACTGTGCGGTCCAGCCGAAGACCTCTTTAGCTTTTGTTGTATCAGCATAGCAGGTAGCGATATCCCCTGCCCTTCTGGGCTTGACAGTGTAAGGCAGCTCTTTTCCGCAGGCCTTTTCAAAGCTGTGAAGAACATCATAAACGCTGGAGCCCTTGCCCGTTCCAAGGTTTACAGCATCTGCACCGGTGTGCTCAAGAACATACTTCAACGCGCAAAGATGACCCTTTGCAAGATCAACGACATGGATATAGTCTCTTACACCTGTTCCGTCGGGAGTGTCATAGTCATCGCCGAAAATGCCGAGCCTCTCAAGCTTGCCTACTGCTACCTGACAGATATAAGGAAGAAGATTGTTCGGTATACCGTTCGGGTCCTCGCCGATAAGACCGCTCTTGTGAGCACCTATAGGATTGAAATACCTGAGAAGTGATACTGACCATTCGGGGTCAGAAACGCATACGTCTCTGAGTATCTGCTCGATCATTACTTTGGTGTAACCATAGGGATTTGTTGCAGATGTGGGCATATCCTCTGTGTAAGGTGCTTTGTTCACAGGCCCGTAAACGGTAGCTGAAGAGGAGAATACGATCTTCTTGCAGCCATGCTTTCTCATAGCTTCAATAAGCATCAGAGTTCCGGTTATGTTATTGTGATAATACTCAACAGGCTTCTGAACTGACTCGCCAACTGCTTTAAGACCTGCAAAATGAATGACGGCATCGATCTTGTTTTCCTTAAAGATCTTCTCCATTGCCGCAAGATCAAGCAAATCCGCCTCATAGAAGGCAAAATCCTTACCTGTTATCTTCTTTATCCTGTTGAGCGCCTCAGGCTTGGAATTTGAGAAGTTATCAACTATAACTATCTCATATCCTGCATCGAGCAGCTCAACACAGGTATGGCTGCCGATAAATCCGGCGCCGCCGGTCACAAGTATTTTATTCATAAAAGATTACCTCCGTTTATTTTTCTTTATTATACCACAAACAAGTTCAACTTTCAATACATAAGTGTAAATTTATTGACATTCACTTTAAAATAGTATATAATATAATAGTATTTTTGTGTATTGATATAATGAGGAATGTGATATGAATTTTCTTGTGCTGGGCACACCGTTTTTGCTTTTTATGCTCAATTATGACTGGCCGCTGAGCTATGCCATAAAGCTTGTAGGAGCAGTATTTATCTTTATCGGCTTGACAGAATTAAAAAACGAGTTCCTGTCTGCGGATAAGACAAAAAGGCTATTAATGCCCTTTATTATTTTAAATGCCGTATCTGCCGTCGTTATTTTCTGTATAAGGTCCGGTAATGCTTTTGACAAAGATATTCTTAAAGTACCGTTATGCTTCAGGTTATTGGCATTGCTGTTCTGGGCAGCAGCTACTATAGGGGCTGTTTACATAATGAAACAGATATATCATCTGCTGGATGCTGACCGAGACCTTCTTTTCGGAACTGTAAACCTCGTAAAGCTTGAATATACGCTTAAAAAGATATATTTTGTAACGATATTCGTATATATATCAAATGTTTTTTATGTTTTGCTGCCGTACCGACAGACAGGCGACTTTTTCGGCGTTCTTATGGCAATAGGAAAGATGTTCCTGTATGTGCTGATCATAGTTGCGACTGTTAGGTTGTTCGGGGTCAGAAGTGATTATTATCGAAAAGCCGAGGATAGTGAGGAATAAATAATGCTTTCAGTTATAATACCCAGCTTTAACGAAGAGGGCAATATTGATAATACTGCTGCGGTGCTTACAGAGCTGTTAGATAAAGCAGATATCGAGCATGAGCTCATCTTTGTCGATGACGGCTCCGCTGACGGCACCTGGGAGAAAATATCTGCCCTTTCAGAATCAGACAACAGGATACACGGCATAAGCTTTTCAAGAAATTTCGGTAAGGAAAGCGCTATATTTGCGGGGCTCAAGGCTGCAAAAGGCGACTGCTGTGTTCTAATGGACTGCGATCTGCAGTTCCCTGCCCGTGTGATGCTGCGTATGTATGATATCTGGCTGAATAATGATGTTGATATAGTCGAAGGAAGAAAACGCTCACGTGGAAAAGAGAGCGTTCTTTATAAAGGGTTTTCAAAGCTTTTCTATAAGCTGATAGGCTCTTCCAGCGGCCTTGATATGGAAGCGGCGTCAGACTTTAAGCTGCTTGACAGAAAAGTTGTTGATTCTCTGAATGAGATGCCTGAAAGACTTACTTTTTTCAGAGCGATGTCAAGCTGGGTAGGCTATAAGACAGAGAAAGTATACTTTGATGTAGCTGAACGCGAGGTCGGCTCATCGAAGTGGTCGTTAAGGTCATTAGTAAGGTTCGCTGTCAACAATATTACGTCTTTTACCTCAGCTCCTCTGCAGCTGGTTACCGTTTTCGGCTTTATCACGTTTATTATTTCAGTGATACTTGGTATCCAGACGCTTGTGATGAAGCTATCCGGCTCCTCGGAAGCGGGCTTCCCTACCGTTATTATACTTCAGCTGCTTACATCTAGTATCATAATGTTCAGCCTGGGCATTATCGGTTTTTATATCTCTAAAATTTATGAGGAGATAAAACAGCGGCCGCGATATATAATCAAAGAGACAACAGATAATACCTCTTTCAGAAATAAAAACACAAAGGAAAGGTTCTCAGATGAAACAAAAGCTTAAACACCCCGATAAAATGACATGGTTTGACAGATATGTTCTGTTTTGCTACAAAAAGAGAATGGCCTTTTTATACATACTGGTTTTCGTACTGCCTGTATGTATAATGTACGGCGCATATCTGTTTTTCAAGATCCACCCTGTAGGTGACAGCTCGGTGCTGGTGCTTGACCTGAACGGTCAGTATGTTTATTATTATGAGGAATTCCGCGACGCCTTCTGGGGGGACGGCAGCCTTATATACAACTGGTCACGAAATCTCAGCGGTGAGATGTTCGGAGTGTTCGCGTATTATCTTGCAAGCCCCTTTATGATAATAATACTGCTCCTGCCGCGCACAATGATGGCAACATCTATACTAATACTGCAGCTTGCAAAGATAGGTACAGCCTCGATGTCCTTTATGTACTTTCTGAAAAAAGTATCTTCTAAGCCCCCGAGGATCGCATCTCTTGTGATTTTCCCCACTATGTATGCTCTTATGTCATATATGGTGGTACAGCTGATGGACCCCATGTGGCTTGACGGCCTTATCTATCTGCCGCTTATCTGCGTCGGCGTTCATAAGCTTGTAGATAACGGCAGGATGCTTCACTTTATAATACCGCTTTCCCTGATGTTCATTGCGCACTTTTATATCGGCTATATGGTAGGCATATTCACTTTTATGTATTTCTGCCTTTGCTGCTTTGAAAAAGAAGGAAGGATAGTTCCGAAGAGGTTTTTCATAAAGTGCGTAAAGTTCGGCGTGGGGACACTTATAGCGCTTATGTGCTCCGCTTGGGTGCTCATACCTGTGTACAATTCGCTGAAGCTTGGAAAATTTGAGTTCACAACTCCTGATTTTTCAATGGCAACTCAGTTTGATTTCCTTACCTTTATAACCAAGCTGTTCCCTCTGAGCTATGATACGGTTTATCCCGAGGGTATGCCAATGGTATACTGCG
>CACXFU010000017.1 GCA_902767035.1 uncultured Ruminococcus sp. | reverse complement strand
TTCCATGCCTTGTCATTAACGGTCTCACCGACCTTCCAGTGCCTGAATACACAATGAAGAAGCATATGAAGATAATCATGAACAGGCAGGCGTTCACTCTGCTTATATCTTTTGAGCACAAGCTCAGGCTCATAAGTCAGGCGTCTGCCGTCACAGGTATAGCCCTTGCCTGACCCGAAATACGGGAGCCTGTTGACTGCCCTTGCAAAAAAGCGCATATTCAGAAGCAAGGCAGCGACAGAAAGCTGCATGACCTTTGAGGATATCTGTTCGGTTTTCTTTAACGCTTCATTCTCAGTCATTATCCCAACACACCTAAATAAGAGCGGCCGCAAGACCTGTTATGCGACCGCTCATCAAAATCATTTACAATTGTTGTTTTCTGTTATTGCCTGGTTTTGCGGAGGCTGTCATTGATGCTGTCAACAAGACTGCTTATCTCGCTAATAGATTTACGGATGACCGCAGAGCTCTCATTTGTTACATTTACATTATCATCAAGTGCCTTGAAAGCATCGAGAGTTGTCTCAAGGATCTCGACCAGCTGTCCTACGCTGGAGGAATCCATAGAGCTTGTTCCCTTGCAGAAGGCGATGACCTTTGTAAGAAGATCGTTAACAACGCTTGCTCTGTCGCTGGTTTTCGCAGTGGAGTCACCGATCGTATCCATATTACTGTTGATGCTCTTGAGGTCATCTCTGAGCTTATCTGAAAGAGTAAGACATTCGTTAGTGATCTCACTGAGCAGCTCGTGCTGAGCAGTCAGCTCGCTGTGTCTTGCGGTAAGTATGCTCTTAGCGTGAACTATACAGTTATCAGCGGTGTTAAGGCCTCTGCTGATAGCAATAGCCATATCACGACATGACTTATAACCACAGGCATGACAGTTGAAGTTGCGCTCTTCCTCGGTATGCTTGCCCATCATTTCAAATACAGCATCAAGCTGTCTGTCGGTAGGCACCGGAGTAGGAGTAGAAGGTCTGTAAGCTCTCATAAAGTCACTGATCTTCAGCTCTTCATCAAACTTCTTGAAGAGCTTATCCTCACCGCCTCTGAACACACCAGTCTTTCTCTTCGTCTTGGCAGACTTCTCGATCTCTCTCATAGTTGCCATAACGTCGAAAACGGTCTGAGTTGTGCCAGATGCAGGACCTACATTACATCCGAACTCGCAGGAAAGAACGTCGAATACCTCAGGGTGCTTGAACTCAGGCATCTGAGCATACATATCAAGCTCGGGGTAAACCTTATGAACACCCTCCGAAGTGGTGATGTTTATATCAGGATCGTGCAGCCAGAGGTTATCACGAAGTCCGCCCGGACGAGGATATACAGCTCCGACCTGACCCTGCTGCTCCTCAAACTTGTATTCATAGTCGTTTGCGGAATTCACAGCGATCTTTATACCGTTCTTGTCGAAGTACTCATCGAGCTTCTTGAATGTAACGTTATAGTCAACAAGACCTGTCTCCAAAAACTCATTCTTCTTAGCTATACAAGGAGTGAGAACTGCGATAGGATTGGTCCTCTTGAGATACTTCTTGATATAGGTAACAGCACATGAGATAGGGCTGTGTATAGGTGAAAGATTCGGGAGAAGCTTAGGCTGATAGATCTCTATGTACTTAACGATAGCAGCGCAAGGCTGTGTGATGACATTGCCGACCTTTCTGTTCTCGATAGATCTCAGATGAGCCCATGTACAGATATCAGCACCGAGAGATACGTCATAGATAAGACATCCCTTGGTCTTGAACCAGTCAAGTATACCCTTCCATCTTGTCGGGAAAACAGTCTTGATAGCAGGTGTTGCCAAAATGATCATTTTCTCTCTGCCGATACGAGACATACAGACATCCGTATCATCAATGTAATCTCTTGCGCCGTGCGCACAGTTTCTTACGCACTCACCGCAGGTGATACACTTGTCAGGATTAACGGTAGTAACAAATCTTCCGTCATCGAGCATTTTTGTTATGTTTGCCTCAGGTGCGGGGCAGGTTCTGACACAGGCATTACATCCAACGCACTTGTCAGGTTTAACGATAATGATCTCATTTGCACTCATTTAAACACAACTCACTTTCAAAAATAGAATATATCGTTTGATCACTTTATTGATTTTGCCTGCTTGAGAAGGTCTCCCAGCCCTCCGTCCTTAGCGGGTTTATCTTCCTTCTTTGAGGGCTGGCTCTTCTTTCCGTCGATAGCGGCAGCCTGCTTTGCAAGAGATGCAAGATCTATCGCTCCGGCATCCTCAGCCTTGTCAGCCTTATCAGCCTTTGCACCGTTTCCGCCGATGGAATCAGCCATTGCTTTAAGCTTGTCAAGCTCTTCGTTCTTCTTCTTTGTCTTCTCATCGGTGCCGGTAGAATATGTATTGTCTATCTTCTGATACTCAGGTGCATCAGGAAGAACAGCCTCTACCATTTCAGGCTCCTTGAATACAGGAACGCCGCCTGCCATGAGTTCAGCTCTTGTATCATCAAGCAGCTTCTCGGACTCGTTTATCTTTCCGAGACCGCTCTGCTCGAAATCAACGATCACCTGCTTGAGCTTAGCAACCTCAAGACCTATCTTATTGATATCGCTGAGCATTGCAGCCTTCATATTCTCGGAAGCTGCGCTCATATTAGCGGCATCGTTCTTGGAATCTGCATCTATCTTAGCCGCACGGGTCTCAGCGTCAAATACGATCTTAGCAGCCTTGTTATTTGCATCAGCTACCATATTCTCAGCAAGCTTCTTTGAATCAGCGTCAAGATCCTCTGCCTGCTGCTTTGCGGTGGCAATGATCATATTAGCTGACTTCTGAGCCTCTGCGAATACAACGCCGAACATCGCAGCATCTCCGCCGTTTGAAGCGGCACTGAGCTTTGTAGTAGCTTCCGTAAGCTGCTCTGTAAGCTCTTTCACCTGAGCTCTCAGCTCAACAAGCTCTTCCTCTTTTTTCTTGTTGTCATCATCGGTGCTCTTGAGCTTCTCGCTGAGAGACTCGTTCTTCACCTGAAGCTCAGTTAGCTTCATTCTCTCATTAGCAAGAACTGAGCTCTCCGCAGCCTCAGCATCGGTACCGTCCTTGAGCTTAGCATTCAGCAGCTTTGTTGCCCTAAGCTCGTTTTTTAGATCGTAGACCTGAGAATAAAGATAATCAAGGCGGCTGTCAACGTCACCCTTATCATATCCTCCGAATGTAACTGTCCTGATAAATCTGGATTCAGCCATTTATTCTAACCTCCTATAACAAAAAATTAATAAATAAATTCACAAACCATTAAGTATATTTATACCACATATAGTGTCAGATGTCAATGATTTTTTGTGCATTTAACCATAATTTTAACATTAACACCAATATTTTATACACATTTTTGTCATAATCAACAGCAAAAATCTAATATCAGGTACAAGACATAAAAAACAGGCAAATATTAACAAAGTATACTTGTACACTTATATTACTGACATAATATTACATATAAAAAGCACCCGTATGGTTGAACACACGGGTGCACAGTAAAAATCAGTATCAGCAAATTCTCGGAAGAAGCTCGCCTTTTGGCTGAGGAAGTATCGTCTGAGTGCCAATTTCGGTCTCTACGATAACTTTTCCCTTGTTCTCTTCGGTCACTCTGCCGATGATGGCAGCATTCTTTGAATACTTGCCCTCACGGAGCTTTTCGACTATCCTGTCAGCGTCCTCGGCTGGTGCAAAGATAACAAGCCTTCCCTCACAGGCAAGGTAAAGCGGTTCAAGTCCGAGCATTCCGCACACGCCTTTAACTCTGTCATCAACGGGGATAGCCGTCTGATCCAGAACTATGCCAACGTCGCTCTGCTCGGCGATCTCATAAAGGACTGTACCTACGCCGCCTCTTGTGGCATCACGGATAACGTGAACCTCTTTTGATACCTCAAGAACTGAGCTTACCGTATCCCACAAAGGTGCACAGTCACTGTCAACGTCAGACTCGATTCCGAACTGATCTCTTGCAAGAAGGATCGTACAGCCGTGCCTTCCGACATCGCCGGTAACTATTATGGCATCTCCGGGCTTTGAGAATTTACCCGAGGTGTTTGCGCCCTCCTGAACTGCTCCGATACCTGTAGTCGTTATGAAAACACCGTCGACCTGGCCTTTGCCTGTGACCTTTGTATCTCCGGCAACTATCTTCACTCCGGCCTCAGCCGCAGTTTTTTCCATTGCTGCCGCTATCTCTTCAAGATCGTCAAGATCAAAGCCTTCTTCTATCACAAATCCGCATGTCAAGTACATCGGCTTGGCGCCCATACACGAAAGGTCATTGACCGTTCCGCAGATAGAGAGCTTTCCGATATTACCGCCGTTGAATTTCCACGGGGATACGATAAAGCCGTCTGTAGTAAATGCCAGCTTTGAATCTATCTGCGGCAGCACTGCGGCATCGTCAGCGGTAAACAAGGGGTTTGAAAAATGCGCCTTGAACACCTTGCCTATAAGCTCGCTTGTCTGCCTGCCGCCCGCACCGTGGGCTAAAGTAACTTTATTATCACTCATTATTATGTCCTCCGAATCAAATTATTCCAGAATACTGGTAATATGCCGAACAAGCACCCTCATCAGATACCATGCAGGCACCGATCGGATGAAGAGGTGTGCATACCTTGCCGAACACCTTGCAGTCAGACGGCTTGCACTTGCCCTGCAAAACGTCACCGCAGCGGCAGGCAGGATTAGGTCTGCCCTTGATCTCAGGCATTGAATACTTTATGCGTGAGTCATAGTCGGCATATTCTTCTCTCAGCTTCATTCCTGACATCGGTATCATTCCGAGACCGCGCCATTCACTGTCACAGGGCTCCATTACCTCTTCCATAAGCTTTATGGCTGACAGATTACCCTCGTCTTTAACTACGCGGGGATAACAGTTACGGAAAAACGGCTCGCCCTTTTGAAGAAGTTTGATCGCAACTGCAAGAGCCACTATGAGCTCGTTTGCGGTAAAGCCTGCTACAACACCGCTGACGCCTTTCTCTTCGCAAAGCCTGATACAGGCGCCGTTTCCGGTTATCGCATTAACGTGACCGGGATAGATGAACGCATCAGCGCTGCCGACCAGAGCATTGTAAGCGTTAGGCATCGTCTTGTTTGCTGTCAGCAAAGAGAAGTTTTCAAGGCCCTCTGCCTTCGCCTGCTTAGCAGCAAGACAGGCCGATGGAGTCGTCGTCTCAAAGCCGACCGCTAAGAACACTACCTGCTTATCGGGGTTTTCCTTTGCAAGCTCAACAGCGTCAAGGGGGGAATACACCGGCCTTACCTGTGCACCCTTTGCCCTTGCCTGTGCAAGGCTCATCTCTGTGCCCGGCACTTTGATAAGGTCACCGAAGGTGCAGATGATGCAGCCCTTTTCAAGCGCCAGCCAGCAGGCTTCGTCAATAAAACCTACCGCAGTTACACATACCGGGCAGCCGGGGCCTGAGATAACGTCTATGCTTTCAGGCAGGAGCTTTCTTATGCCGAGCCTGAATATCTCATGGGTATGAGTGCCGCAGACCTCCATTATTCTTAGAGGTCTCCCCTGATAGCCCGTTATTATATCTCTGGCAGCTTTTATCTGTTCATTCATAATAAGCTCTCCATTACCTCATCGGTCTGTTCTTCATCTGTCTCAGTGATCTTAGCGATAGCTACGCCTGCGTGTACCATAACATAATCGCCGGGTTCAAGCTCTTCGAGCACTCCTGCGCTTACAGCACGCTGAGCACCGCCAGCCTCAATCACAGCAGTCTGATCCTTAATACTTACTACTCTTGCAGATAATCCAACACACATATATATCTTCCTTTCATTGATTATTCAATATCAACAGATATTTACAGATTTTTAACGGCATATGCTGCCTGCCCCAGTGCTATGCCTCCGTCATTAGGCGGAACAAGGCTATGAAGAAGCACCTTGAATCCTTTCTCTTTCAACCCCTCATTTGTAAGCCTGACGAGAAGCTTATTCTGGAATACTCCGCCGCTCAGTGCTGCGGTATCAAGGCCGTATTCCTGCCTGATATGCTCGCAGGCGCTGATAAGCATCTGCGCCAATATATAATGAAACTCATAGGCAAGCCTGTCAATGTCAGCGTTTTTATCGCTAAGTCTCTGCTGCGTGATATATCTCACGAGAGAATCTGCAGCCAGCGTAATAAAGCCGTTATCTTGCCTTATAAGCTCGCCCTTGTATCCGCTGGCAAAGTCTGATGACCTTCTTTCAAACAGCTGAGCGTGGTACATAAGCGCAGTTGAAGCTTCGCCCTCAAAGGTAGATGCGCGCCTTATTCCGAGAATTGCCGACACTGCATCAAAGAGCCTGCCGCAGCTTGTTGAGAGAACACTGTTTATGCCCTTCTGAGACATCATATATATTAAACTATATTCCTTTTCAGAGCAAATGTCAAGCCCTGTACAGATCTGTCTGCCGTTTTCTGCGAAAATGCTGCTTATCATAGCGGCTGCAATGCGCCAGCCCTCTTTAGCGGAGATATCACCGCCGACCTGGTAGAATGAGCTTATGCTTCCGGCGCGTTCAAAACCATTATAATCCGAGATCAGTATCTCTCCGCCCCAGATGGTCCCGTCATCGCCGTAGCCTGTTCCGTCAAGGCTCAGCCCTATGACCTTGCCATCATATCCGTTTTCAGCCATACAGGAAAGGATATGGGCGTAATGATGCTGTATCTGAACGAGAGGTATGTTATGCTCTTTTGCATACTCTTCGGCAAAGGTGACTGTGTTGTACATAGGGTGCTTGTCGCTGACGACCTCCTCAGGTTCAGCTTCAAGCATCTCGCACATTCTCTGTGATGACTCCTGCAGCGCTTTAACAGTCCTTATATCAGCCATATCACCTATATACGGCGATAGATAGAGCATTCCGTTTCTTGCGACACAGAAGCTGTTTTTAAGCTCTCCGCCTATCGCTATAGCCTGTTTTGACTTATCGCAGGCAAGCATTATCGGCAAGGGCGCAAATCCCCTTGACCTTCTTATCATATAAGGCTTATCATAAAGCCAGTCCGTAACTGTGTCATCAGCACGGATACGTATTTTTCTGTTATGAGAGAGGATTATATCGCAAAAGCCTGCGATCTCAGTCAGAGCATCTTCATCGCATCTGCATATCGGTGCACCCCTTGCATTGGCGCTGGTCATAACCAGACAATCGCTTATCTGTATGCCGTCGGGGTAATCAAACAGAAGCATCTGCACAGGTGCGTATGGGAGCATAACTCCCACAGTCAGGTTATCAGGCGATATCCTGTCAGAAAGTGACTGGCTCTCGCGCTTTTGCAGAAGCATTATCGGCTTTTGCCAGCCGGTGAGAAGTTCTTCCTGCCCTTCTTCCAATATACATTCGCGCTTTACGGTCTCAAGGTCTTTCATCATAACCGCGAAAGGCTTCATCGGGCGCCTTTTAAGCTTTCGCAGTCTCTCGACCGCTTCCTTATTCTTAGCATCACAGCAAAGATGAAAGCCGCCTATGCCCTTTATAGCAGCTATCTTTCCGTCTGCGATGCTTTGCCTGAGTGCGGTTATGGCCTCAGGACCCTTTAAATCGGTGCCCAGTATATAGACCTCGGGACCGCAGTCATTGCAGCAGACCGGCTGAGCATCATAACGCCGTGTCGCAGGGTCAAAGTATTCGGCTGCGCACTTCTCACACATAGGAAATTCACCCATGCTCGTGCGGACTCTGTCGTAGGGCATTGAATCAAGAATGGTGAGCCTAGGGCCGCACTGCGTGCAGTTTATAAACGGGTGAAGGTATCTTCTGTCGGTCTTGTCAAAAAGCTCCTTCCTGCACTTA
>CACXFU010000016.1 GCA_902767035.1 uncultured Ruminococcus sp. | reverse complement strand
GGCGTTGCACAGGTGGGCAAGTCCTTCAGAAACGAGATAACCCCCGGCAACTTCATTTTCAGAGTGCGTGAGTTTGAGCAGATGGAGCTTGAATTCTTCTGCAAGCCCGATACCGACCTTGAATGGTTCGATTACTGGAGATCGTTCTGCAAGAACTTCCTGCTCAGCCTCAACATAAAAGAGGAGAACCTCAGGCTCAGAGACCACTCCAAGGAGGAGCTCTCCTTCTATTCCAAGGCTACTACCGACTTTGAGTATCTGTTCCCGTTCGGCTGGGGCGAGCTCTGGGGCATTGCTGACAGAACAGACTATGACCTTACTCAGCACATAAAAACCTCAGGCAAGACCCTTGACTACTTTGACCCTGAGACTAACGAGAGATATGTTCCTTATGTTATTGAGCCTTCCCTCGGCGTTGAGAGACTTTTCCTCACAGTCGTTACAGAGGCTTACGATGAGGAGAACATCGGCACAGAGGACAAGCCCGATGTAAGAACAGTAATGCGTTTCCATCCTGCACTTGCACCGTTCAAGGCTTGTGTTCTTCCTCTTTCAAAGAAGCTTTCCGAGCAGGCAGGCGAGGTATATGATATGCTTGCAAAGAACTTCAATGTAGACTATGACGAGGCAGGCTCTATCGGAAAGAGATACCGCCGCCAGGACGAGATAGGCACACCTTTCTGTGTTACCTTTGACTTTGATTCTCTTGAAGACGGCTGTGTAACTATCCGTGACAGAGACACAATGGCTCAGGAGAGAGTAAAGATAGATGAGCTCACAGCATATATCGCAAAGAAGATAGAATTCTGATATAACAATAAAAACCACCCGTACAGGGTGGTTTTTTGTTGCAAAGCTTTTTATAGATATACGTACAAAGATATGTGTGGATTTATTAAGCTTTTATTCGCCCTGTCAGGGGGCTTTCCGGTCGCCCCCTGACAACCCCTTCGGACAAAAAGGATTTTTCTTGATAGCAAAGCGAAACCACCCGTGGAGGGTGGTTTTTTGTTATGTGTTTTCCGGCAGGGTAGTTATCTTTCCGGTTTTCAGGGTCTCTTTGAGGTCAATCAGCCTTTGGTTTTCGGAGCCTCTGAATTTGAGCATAAGGTTTCTCTTTTCGAGCACAAATTCTCCGTCAACCAGCACATCGATATATGAGAGCATTTCGTCCGTCACCTCTGTGCGGTAGTCGCTCTCAGACCCTGAAAGCAAATCTCTCTCCAGCACACATCCCGTGTAGCACCAGACATTCTTTTCCGGCAGCCTTTCTCTCATCTCTTTTAAAAGCCCCACCAGAGCTCTCTGGTTGTCGGGCTCCATAGGCTCTCCGCCCAGCAGTGTAAGCCCTTTGATGTATGACTTTGAAAGCGCCTCAAAAAGCTCGTCACGGGTCTCCTGCGTGTAGGGCTTGCCGTAGTCAAAGTCCCAGGTCTCAGGCTGAAAGCAGCCCTTACAGTGGTGCCTGCACCCTGAAACGAACAAAGTGACCCTTACTCCCGGACCGTCAGCAATGTCGGTCTTTTTTATTGCACAGTAGTTCATTGTTGCTCTCCTATAGTTTCCAGCGTAGAAATAAGGCACGGTACATAGAGTACCGTGCTATTATTTTTCAATGTTCGCGCAGCGTTACTTTTTTAATGCTTTAAACAAAACTGCAACCCTCACCTCCGAGGGAGGGCAAACAGTTGAACAGTACCAAGCTGCTTATGCGGGGTAGGGGCGTTTAAAGGTGCATTACCCTGTCCATTATCTCCTGTGTCCTGCCCTGATTCCAGAACTGTGTGCCGATGTATCCGCAGGTGCGCCTTGCAACGTTCATTTTGCTCTGATCGCGGTTTCCGCAGTTAGGGCACTCCCAGAGGAGCTTTCCGTCTTCCTTGACTATAACGATCTCTCCGTCATATCCGCATACCTGACAGTAGTCGCTCTTTGTGTTGAGCTCCGCATACATTATGTTGTCGTAGATATACTGCATTACCGCGAGCACGCCCTCGATATTCTGCTGCATATCAGGCACCTCAACATAGCTGATAGCGCCTCCCGGCGACAGTGCCTGGAACTGAGACTCAAAGCTCAGCTTGTCAAATGCGTCTATCTCCTCGGTAACATGAACATGATAGCTGTTAGTGATGTAGTTCTTGTCGGTAACGCCCTCGATAACACCGAACCTTGTCTGCAGGCACCTGGCAAACTTGTAGGTCGTAGACTCCAGCGGTGTTCCGTAGATGCTGAAATCAATATTTGTCTCAGCCTTCCACTTAGCGCACGCATCATTAAGATATCTCATTACCTCCAGTGCGAACGGGGTAGCCTCAGGGTCAGTGTGAGAATGACCCGTCATATATCTTACGCACTCGCAAAGTCCTGCATATCCGAGCGATATAGTAGAATAGCCGTCATAAAGGAGCTTGTCTATCTTCTCGCCCTTTTCAAGCCTTGCAAGAGCACCGTTCTGCCAGAGTATAGGCGCAACGTCGGAAGCCGTTCCTTTAAGTCTCTCGTGCCTTATCATAAGGGCTCTCCTGCATATCTCGAGCCTCTCGTCAAACACCTTCCAGAACTTCTCCATATCCTTTCCGGAAGAGCACGCGATATCAACAAGGTTCAGCGTAACAACGCCCTGGTTGAACCTTCCGTAATACTTGTGCTTGCCCTTCTGATAGTTCTTTGCCTTTGCTATGTTGGGCACACCTTTGTCGGTGAACCTGTCAGGCGTCAGGAATGAGCGGCAGCCCATGCAGGTGTAAACGTCTCCGCCCTTGAGCTCTCTCATAACCTTTGCGCTGATGTAATCGGGCACCATTCTCTTTGCAGTACACTTTGCCGCCAGCTTTGTCAGATACCAGTACTTCGAGCCCTCTCTCACATTATCCTCATCAAGAGCATATATGAGCTTCGGGAAAGCAGGCGTGATGAATACGCCCTTCTCGTTCTTTACTCCCTGTATCCTCTGCTTGAGCATCTCCTCGATGATAGCCGCCAGATCATCTCTTGTCTGACCCTCGGGCACCTCATCAAGATACATAAATATCGTCACGAACGGAGCCTGACCGTTAGTAGTCATAAGCGTGATGACCTGATACTGTATCATCTGAACGCCCTGAACTATCTCAGCCTTTACTCTCATTTCGGCAGCCTTGTTCACTGTCTCGTCATCGACCGTGATCCCCAGCTCTGTGAACTCTTTTCTTACCTCTTTGCGGTACTTGTCCCTTGATATCTGAACAAAAGGCGCAAGGTGAGAGAGCGTTATGCTCTGTCCGCCGTACTGTGAAGAAGCTATCTGAGCGATAGCCTGAGTAGCAATGTTGCAGGCGGTAGAGAAGCTGTGAGGCTTTTCTATCATTACCTCACTGATAACCGTGCCGTTTTGCAGCATATCCTCAAGGTTTACCAGACAGCAGTTGTGCATATGCTGTGCGAAATAATCCGCATCATGGAAATGTATAAGACCCTTTTCGTGAGCCTCAACGATATCGTCAGGCAGCAGGAACCTCTTTGTGATGTCCTTGCTTACCTCTCCTGCCATATAGTCTCTCTGAACGGAGTTCACAGTAGGGTTCTTGTTTGAATTCTCCTGCTTGACCTCTTCGTTCTCAAAATTCAGAAGAGAAAGTATCTGCTTGTCCGTAGTATTAGCCTGACGAACTATAGAACGCTCATAACGGTAGGTGATATAGTGCTTTGCCACGGTGTATTTTCCGTGCTTCATAATGTCCGCCTCTACCCAGTCCTGGATAGTCTCGACGTCCATAGCCCTGTCCATACGTCCGCAGCGCTCCTCGATATCAAGCGCTATATCCTTTACCTCGCCATCGGAAAGCCTCTCGTCCTCCTCAACAGTTATGTTCGCCTTTTTTACGGCGTTCTCGATCTTCGCCCTGTCAAATACGCTCTCAACACCGCTTCTTTTGATGATCTTCACAGCATTTTTCTCCCCTTAATAATTTTTCCTGTTTTCCTACCAAACCACTATATCTTGTGGTTTGCTCTGACTTTAACAACATCATATCGAACAGTTATTATTATACCACACCCCTAAAATAAGTCAAGGGGTATGTGTACAAAAAAAGTGCCAAATTTGAAAATTCAAATTCAGCACTTTTTCACAATTGGTTAATGCCGCTAAAGTAAGTAATCAAACTGGAAGAAATTAACTGAAAAACCGACCCCGATCTAAGCCCCGTTATTCCTCCACAATGCTCTTCACAGGTGCGGAGTCTTTTATCTGCTGCTTTCTCCTTCTTATAAGTATCAGCCTTATCACCGTTATCACCAGCAGCACGAACGATATGAACCCTATTATGCCGACAGGATAATACCTCAGCATATATTCCTTGTCCATATCCATAAGCTCCGGCTCCACCGTGTGTGACCTCAGATAGAGCTGTATCTTCTCTATCATATATGTGGCTCCCTGAAGATAAGCGATCATACCGCCTTCGCACACAACGAATGCCGAGAAATACCTCTTGAAAAAGCTCAGGAACAGTCCGACAGTTATACCTATCCACGACCCTATAAACATCCAGAGCACCCACTTCGGCGGTGTCGGCTCTATGTATTTGCCAAGTATACCTATTATAGTGATAGACCCGTAAAAGAATACCGAGTAGCCATAGCCTGCAAGCATAAGTATCTTCAGTATCATATAGTAGACCGGCTCGTCCTTGATGCCGCCCTGCCTTTTCATTTTTCTGACAGCCTTGCTTTCTTTGCTGCCGCTTTCAAATTCCTTCTTTTCCTTCTGTTCGTCCAGCTCAGCCTGTTTTTTAAGTCTTTCCTGCTTTTGCTTCTGAGCCTTCAGCCTGTCCTTTTTTGACATATTATACCTCGTTTTCGCTTTATAATAAATTTATACAAAGCCTATTATATCACAGATCATCAGAAATATCAACACCTTATTCTGGAAACTCCCGAACTCCGCAGTCGGAAATTTCAGAGCAGGCTCTTTTCCAAGACAAATAATACTTGTGCCGGAAGCTGAATTAATTCTTGTGTCCGGTCAAGAATAAAAATGTGAAAAAAATGAAAGGACTGATAAAAATGCAGCGAATATTAAAAACCGCAGCTGCTCTCTTCGGTGTCTGTCTGCTGGCGCTGGTCTGTGCGGCAGGGTTTTACGAGGTCTCTCTGCCTGATTCCTATAATGTCAGCGGAGAGTTCATCCTTCACTCGGCTCTTCCCATAAGCGCCGTAAGAGGAAAAACAACGGCAGTCGAAGCAGGCAGCGGCACTCCGTCATCAGATGTGACCTTGATGTTATTCGGCAAAGTGCCGATAAAGGACGTGAAAATGAACAGTGTAACAAGACCTTACGCCGTACCCGTAGGTGAGCCCGTAGGCTTAAAGCTCATGTCAGACGGCGTCATAGTGGTAGAGCTCCAGGAGGTAGGCGGCAGATGTCCCGCAGAGGAGGCAGGCATCAGGGTGGGAGATGTGATCTCAGAAGTAGAAGGAGAACCCGTTGCCGATAACAGCGACGTGTCGGATATCATCAGCAAAAGCGGCGGCCAGCCCTGCAGCGTCGCCCTTGAACGTGACGGAAAGCACCTTGAATTGCGGATAGAGCCTGAGCTTGACAAGGGCAGCTACAAGGCAGGTATGTGGGTGAGGGATTCCTCGGCAGGCATTGGCACGCTAACCTTTTACGACCGTGAAACAGGCGCCTTTGCAGGTCTGGGTCACCCTGTCTGTGACAGCGACACCAAACAGACCATAGCGCTCTCTCAGGGCTCTGTCGGTGAGATAAAGCTCACAGGCATTACAAAGTCTGAGGCAGGCTCTCCCGGCCAGCTGATAGGGGAGTTCAGAAACAGCGCGTCAGTCGGCACCATAATGAAAAACCGTGACGACGGCGTTTACGGCACACTTGACTATGACCCTGCTTCCTCGGCCGAGGCCATGCCGATAGCCTTTTCTCATGAGGTCAAAACTGGAGAAGCCGCTATCCTCTGTGATATCGACGGCAAAGGCGTAAAGCAGTACCGTGCCGTAATTGAGAGCGCAGACATCTCAGGCGGCTCAGAGCACGATATGGTCATAAGAGTGACCGATAAGACCCTTATCAGAAAAGCAGGCGGCATCGTTCAGGGAATGAGCGGCTCACCTCTCATTCAGGACGGGAAGATCGTCGGCGCAGTCACTCATGTGTTCGTAGACGACTCGACCCGAGGTTATGCGATCTTTGCCGACACAATGTACAGCCAGATCTCAGATATCGTCTCAGATCGGCAAAAAAGTCAGGGCTGAGGACATTTTTGTTAGGGTTTGTCACTATTGGCAGAAATATTCTCAAAACAGATATTTATTGCATATCCTTTGTGAAATATAGATATATTTGTCGATAAAAATATGACGATTTATCTAAAAATCTATTGATTTTGAAAAAATGATGTGTTATGATAAAACACAGGAAATGAGCAGGGCGAAAAAGCTCCTGCATGATTTTTCAAATTCTGTCCGTACCGCAGAGCCGTACAAGCTCTGCGCGGACAAGACATCATAAATATGGAGGAATTAAAAATGACAAACAAGATCAAGATCCTTATCGGAGACGACACAGCCCAGTACGGCGTCTCCTGTGCGGCATCACTCAGGGCGCTGGGCTTTTTCGTGATAACAAGGCAGAAGGACGGCACCGTTATCTATGAGGCGATAAAAAACGAACAGCCCGATGTAGTTATGATCGACGCCGTTATGCCCGGGCTGGACGCGATAGAGCTCATCAGAAAAATGAGATCTTCAAACTATAAGAACCCTAAGTTCATCGTCACCAGCGCTTATGAGAATGCCTTTATTGAAAACCAGGTGATGAATTCGGGCGCCTCATATTTTATGCTTAAACCCTTTGATGTCAAGATACTCGGCGACAGGATAAGGTCAATGCTCGATATCGGCACCGACCCTGCCGGCAGCGCCCCGATGAGCCCCCGCACCAGCTTCAATATGGAGCTCGTCGTCACCGATATGATACATAGGATAGGCGTTCCCGCGCACATCAAGGGCTACCATTATCTCAGAGAGGCCATAATGCTTTCTGTAGAGGACAAGGAAATGCTTGAGAGCGTGACAAAGCTATTATATCCTGCCGTTGCGAAAAAATTCTCAACAACGCCTTCAAGGGTCGAGAGAGCGATCCGCCATGCCATAGAGATAGCGTGGGACAGGGGAGACGTAGATGTTCTCAACAGCTTCTTCGGCTACACCGTGAACACCGGCAAGGGCAAGCCCACCAACAGCGAATTCATAGCCCTGCTTGCAGATAAGATAAGCTTAAAATACAAGACCACAGTTGCTGTGTGACAAAAACTCCTGCCGACATCTGCGGCAGGAGTTTTTTTGCACCGTTGAGAGAGGATAGCTTTACTTTTTCGATATCTTGTGATATACTGTGTTTGAAAGGAGTGATCTTTGTGAATGATACGATCTACACATTACCTGAGATAAGATCAAGGCTTACGCCTGTTTTTTCGGAATATAATGTCAACAGTGCCGTTGTTTTCGGCTCATATGCTAAGGGCTGTGCACATCTGACCAGTGATGTTGATATACTTGTTGACAGCGGTCTGAAGGGGCTTGAATTCTTCGGCCTTCTTGAAGATGTAAGCAATGCCCTTGATAAGCAGGTCGATCTTCTTGATATTACACAAATAGCTCCGGATTCTGCTATTGAGCGTGAGATCAGCAAAAGCGGGGTAAGGATATATGGTTAACAGGGATAAGCAAGTGTTGATGAAGATAAACGACCACATAAGTGCAGTGCTCCTTTACTGCAGAGACTGCAGTACGCTTGAAGATTTCCAGAACGACAGTATGAGAGTTGAAGCTTGTGTTTTTAACCTTATGCAGATAGGGGAACTTGCAAAGATATCTTTGTCAGATGAGGCAAAATCAGAGATCAGCTCAATACCGTGGAATCAGATATACGGAATGAGAAACAGGATAGTACATGGATATTCAGGTGTGAATATGAAGATAGTGTGGGATACTATACATGAAGATCTTTCTGAGTTAAAAGATGAAATAAGCAGGCATCTATGATGCTTCGGAGGTGTTTTCCTTGGATAATAAATTTCAGCTTTGTCAGGGCGTTGACGTTGATATCCCGTCTGACCTCGGTTCGTATATAGTAAAAGAGCCTGAGGGCTTTACGGGCTCTCTCTCGGCAGAGCTTATACCGAAGGCCGTAAATGCCTTTCTTGAAGCCGTTCCCGAGCCTGTCTTTTTCTTTATCGAGCTTCCGGAGGACGTTGACGATTATGCCCTTTACTATCTTGACAACTGCACCCGTGAGGTGGCCTTTGCCGTGATGAAGCGCTTCGGCGATCTTCTCGTTCAGGACGGTGTTTCGCGCTTCGGCTTCGGCTCAAACAAGACCGGTGACGAGCTTTATTTCAAAGACTATCAGGAGTTTATGCTCTATTCTCAGAAGCCTGCGCTCTATCATACTGCTCTCTCAGAACTTGGTGCCGTGATGACTGACGACAGGGAAAAAGCCGTCTTTTTAGGTGACCTTATCTCGAAAAAGAACGAGGGCACCCTTACCGCGGTAGAGCTCAACGGCGAAACTGTTTTCGATATCCCCGAAGCGCTTGAGAACGCCGGAATGTACCGCAGCGCAGAGTAATTACCCTTTAAGGAGAGAACGATGCTTTACATTATGAGACACGGCAAGACCGACTGGAACGCAGAGCATAAGCTCCAGGGCAGGACAGATGTGCCGATCAATGACGAGGGGCGCGAAATGGCGCGCAGGGCTCACGATGAGTATGAGAATGTGCATTTTGATGTTTGCTACTGCTCGCCGCTGGTGCGTGCTAGAGAGACTGCAGAGATACTTCTTGCAGGCAGAGATGTCCCTATAATCACAGATGACAGGCTCGTTGAGATGTGCTTCGGCATTTATGAGGGGCAGGAGAACTTATTTTCTATCCCCGATTGTCCGATAAACACTCTTTTCCGGCACCCTGAGCTTTACACCGAGCCTGCCGAGGGCGCCGAAAGCCTTGATGCCCTTTACAAAAGAACGGGCGACTTTTTGGAAGACACCGTATATCCCGCGCTGAAAAAAGGCCTTGATGTGCTTATAGTAGGCCACGGGGCGATGAACTGCAGCGTGATCTGTCAGGTCAACGGCATACCGCGCAAGGATTTCTGGAGCGCAGGGATAGAAAACTGTAAGCTTAAAGAACTTAGACCGTTTGAGGAGCAGAGTGGTTGACTTTTCGCAAATATCCTGATATACTTTAGTTAAATTCATCTGCCGAGCTCTCGGCGTAAAAATGGAGGACGTATTTATGAACATCTGGCATGACATTTCACCCAAGAGGATAACCGCTGACCTTTTCACAGCAGTTATAGAGATACCGCAGGGCTCAAAGGTAAAATATGAGCTCGATAAGGAGACAGGTCTTCTCAAAATGGACAGGATCCTTTACACATCGACACATTATCCTGCAAGTTACGGCTTTATCCCGCGCACCTATGCCGAGGACGGAGACCCTCTTGACGTGCTGGTACTGTGTTCTGAAAAGCTTGCCTCAATGTCTCTGGTAGACTGCTACCCGATAGGCGTTATTATAATGCTTGACAACGGCGCCGCAGACGAAAAGATCATCTGCATACCGAAATCTGACCCTACATATAACGTATATAAGGACATCAGCGAGCTGCCAAAGCATATCTTCGATGAGATGTCGCATTTCTTCTCGGTGTATAAGGCACTTGAGCACAAGGACACCGTCATAGATGACGTAAAGGGCAGCGCAGAGGCAAAGAAGATAATCACCAGCTGCATAGACAGGTATGTTGAGTGCTTCTGCAAGTAGTGCTCGCCGCACGGCAGATTCCCCTACCCCAAGTAGGTAGTTGGGCGCTTTTAAACCGTTTGCCCTCCCTCGGAGGGGAGGGTGTAAGTTTCGCTCGAACTATTAAATAGTAACGCTGCGCGAACCTTGGAAATGAGTTTCCTGCCTGTTGCAGTACTTACCCTTCGGGCTTCACTGTGGTGATCGATCGCTGAATGGAGTAGCGTGTCCGCCCGTCCGGCAGGACTGTAATCGTTTTATCAATATTTTATTAATTTTTTATTATGAAAAATAACTATATTGCCGCTCTGTAATTTGTCAAATCTTATAATTATGAGGTGCGCCTCTTGAATTTATAAACGAATTCTGCTATAATCCTATTATAGATAATGGGGCTGAAAAGCTCTGGAATAAAGAAGGGAAGGTTTTTATAATGAGAAAGATCATTGCAAGCATTCTTGCACTCACACTGACTGCATCAATGTTCACAGCTTGCGGAGACAGCGATAGCTCCTCTAAGTCAGAGAGCTCAAAGGCTGCGACCACCACAACTGCCGCAACCACCGAAGCTCCCGAGGAGTCAGAGGCACCTGCTGAGACTGAGGCACCTGAGGAGCCCGAAGAGCCCGAGGAGCCTGCAGCTACTGAGAACGAAGGTCCTGTTTCGGAAGAGGATTTTGACAAGTCCATTATCCCCGGATATGATGAGTCAGCTACCGAGACTGTTCTCGAGCCTGAGGATCAGATCTCAGATGCATGGGCAAGCAGCTTTGCAGACGGCGACTTTATAGACGCAAGGACCCTTGAGAGAGACAAGGATCTGCATATGGTAGTTGAGTTTGCTTACACAGATAAGTACAACGAGATGATAGATAAGGAGATCACAGACCAGCACAAGACCCAGATCGTTATAGGACCTGCAAGGGCTAACGGCTGGCAGAAGTTTGCTCTTACAGACGAGTTTGAGGACGCTGTAGGCAAGGATAACTTCATTTGCGACTATCCCTGGTATATCGACTATGAGGGCGAGGACGGCGAATGGGTACAGTGCAACGGCGAGGACCTCTGCACACCTGAGTCAAAGCAGAACGACAAGAGCGTACAGGTATGGCCTGATGTATTTGTTAAGGGCGACGGCTTTATCAAGATAGGCAGCCACGATGTTACATCTATCGAGTATACTATCCCTGCAGCTACCGTTAATTCGCTTATCGACAACGCATTCACACCTGCTGCTGATGAGGACGACACCGAGCACGGCTGGGACGGAATCCTCTTCCAGCTCGGCGGAAATATGTACATCACAAAGATCACTATGGATCAGGGCAATGTGTTTATGTTCAGCGATGTTGAGGCAGTTTACAACCCCGAGACCGAGGAATAATACCTGATAATACTTACCGCCCCGAGGATATGCTCTTCGGGGCGTTTTTCTGTCCTGATACACCGCATATGGTACCGGCTGCACCGGCAGGGGAGAGCTTTTGCACCGCATTTTGTGCTTTTGTGCACAATCACAACCAAAGGCCGCCTGATAAGCCCCGAGCTGACCGTTTTCAAACGCTTCGGGCTCAGTTTTTTTGTGTCTCAAAGAGTTTTCAGAAAATTAACATTTCTTGAAATGTAATAATTAAATTAAATAACTAAAATTCGTGTTACCGTTTTTTAACCATTGGCGTTAAAGCAGGTAAAAAGGGTGCTGTGCCTTTTGTGATATCCTACAAAGTTGCGCCGAAAAACGAAAAAAATCGCGAAAGGTATTGACGTGTATTATAATATGTGTTAAAATGGGTACGTGGGGGAGTTCCGCAATGGTGCGGAGAGACCTTATGCTAATGTCTTTGCCGTTGCAGTATGGGGTCGGCGGGGGCATTATTAATTTACCTTGACGCGGTTAACAATATATTCATAAATTACAATTGAGTTACAAAATCCGCGACATTTATTACAATATCTGCATTAAAACGCGGTTAAAAAACAAAGCTGTCCGAAAAAAATCCCTTCCAGATGAACGTTTTGGGGAAAATTACTGTTGCATTTTTCTGCTTTATAGTGTATAATTATAGCAGAAGTGTACTAAAGTGTACTTTGGTGTACCTGAGTGCTTTACAGTGTTGATCGGGAGGTGAACGGCTTGATGCTCAGCGGATTGAATATGGTAACTATGGACGCGAAGGGAAGAATAGCGTTCCCTGCAAAGCTGCGCGAGAGCATGGGCAGCCGTGTCATCATAACGAGAGGGCTTGACGGGTGCCTGTTCGTGTATTCGCCTGAGGTGTTTGAGAAAAAGGCCGAGAAGATAATGGCGCTGCCGCTGTCAAAGGCGAGAACGCTGCAGAGAACGTTTATGGCCTGGGCGTGTGAATGTGAGATAAATGAGCAGGGAAAGCTGCTGATACCGCAGGTGCTGCGTGAGTGCGCAGGGCTGGGCAAGGAGATAGTTGCCGCAGGAGTGCTTGACAGGTGCGAGATCTGGGATAAGAGCCGCTGGGAGGAATTCAACCGGAATGCGGACGCCGAGCTTGCCGAGAGCCTGGAGGGGCTGGACTTCTGACGGGGAGCTGCTGTGATGAGCAGCGAACTTGGCTGAGAGGTTTATTCTGATACCGGAGGGGCTTATTCTTATGCTGGAGGGACCTGATTTCTGATGGAGTTTGAACACAAGCCCGTATTGCTGAGAGAGTGCCTTGAAGGGCTGGATATAAAGGCTGACGGTATCTACTTTGACGGGACCGTCGGTGGCGCAGGCCATTCGAGAGAGATAGCGGCGAGACTTGATGCCGCAAAGGGCGGAAGGCTCATCTGCGCTGACAGAGATCCCGAGGCTGTGGCTGTTTCGAGAGAGAGACTTGAAGGGCTGCCGGCTGAGGTGTTTGAGGGCAATTATGACGAGATAGCGTCTATCCTTGCGAGGGCAGCCGCTGACAGGGTGAACGGCATACTGCTCGATCTGGGCGTATCATCGTACCAGCTTGACAATGCCGAGAGAGGGTTTTCGTATCACAGTGATGCGCCTCTCGATATGAGAATGTCTTCAAGCGGTCTTTCCGCGAGGGACGTTGTGAACGGGTATGATTACAAGAGCCTCGTGAGAGTGCTCTATGAATACGGCGAAGAGAAATTCGCACCGAGGATAGCGCAGGCTATCGTGAACAGAAGAGAGCAGGCACCTGTTGAAACTACGGGAGAGCTTGCAGATATAGTCAGGGAGGCTGTGCCGCAGAAGGCACGCAGAGACAAAAATCCCTGCAAAAAGACATTTCAGGCGATAAGGATAGAGGTAAACGACGAGTTCGGTCATCTTGACCGTGCGCTTGACAGCTGCTTTGATGCGCTGGCTGAGGGCGGCAGGCTCTGCGTGATAACGTTCCATTCGCTTGAAGACAGGATAGTGAAGCAGAGGTTCAGGAGGTTCTGTCAGGGGTGTGTTTGTCCGCCTGATTTTCCGCAGTGCGTCTGCGGCAGAACGCCGAGCGCAAGGCTTGTGAGCAGAAAGCCCTTGGAGGCCTGCGATGATGAGCTTGCACAGAACCCCAGAAGCCGCAGTGCAAAGCTCAGGGTGCTCGAAAAGATCAAGGAGAGATACCCGGACTAGCGGCGCCGAGGGGATCGACGGGCTGTGGGTCTATGGGATTGAGAGACCCGGGGGCGATTCGCTGATGGGACCGGGGAGTGACTGGCTGAGGGCTCGGGAGAGCGCGGAGAGCTTCGCTTGAAGAGAGGTGTTAACAATGGCAAAGGTACATAATCTTGCTTTTGAATATAGTGAGGAGCCTGAGCTCAGGGAAGAGAGCGTGAAGGAGCCTGTGCCGAAGAAAAAGCACAAGCGCGCGTCAATTCTCGGTGTGCTGGGGCTTTCGGTCGTTGCGCTGGCGCTGTTCTCGGCACTGATGTTCGGCAGGGTGGAGATATCTCAGCTGATAGCAGAGCAGACCACTCAGCTGGAGGAGCTTGAAAAGCTGCAGAGCGAAAACATCAGCCTGCAGTCGGAGCTTGCACAGAAGACCAATATGACGACAGTTGAAGAATATGCCGAGAACGAACTCGGGCTGCACAAGCTGGACAAGTCACAGATAGAATACATAACGATAGACTCCGAGGACAAGGCCTCGGTGGTGAAAAATGAGGATGAGGACTTTTTCGTATCGCTGAAAAACTGGTTCACATCTATCATGGAATATATAGGGCTGTGATGAATAAAATATTTTAGGGGAAAGTTAGGGACAATTTTGTGCTTAGCTTTCTTGTTCTGTTAAATTATCTGCGCTTCGCAGGAATGTAATCGTTTTACAAACACATTTCAAGGAGAAATACTATGTCGGAAAGACCCACAAGAGTGATGAGAAGAAGGCTGAATATCTGGCTTATGGTACCGGTAACGGCTCTTCTTGTGTATATCGTGATAAGCATCTTCAACGTCTCTGTCAGGGACGGCAAGAAGTGGCAGTCACTGGCCAATTCTCAGCAGCTCAAAAGCACCTCGGTGTCCGCGTCGAGAGGCACGATATATGACCGCAACGGCACTGTCCTCGCACAGAGCGCGACCGTCTACACCGTGTATGTTGACCCGAAGATGCTGGAGGAGCAGCTCAAGCAGAAGGACGAAAGAATAAAAGAGCTCAAAGACCTCGTTGCTACCGAGGAGGACGAAAGCAAGAGGGCTGAATATCAGCAGAAGCTGGACAAGGCGATATCGGGCGATGACTGCCTTGATGAGCTGGTCGAGTTCCTCTCTCTCCTGCTGGAGATAGACACGAAGCAGATGCGTGACGACCTGACTGACACCTCAACGCAGTATATCGTGCTGAAAAAAGACGTTGAGAAGACAATGGCCGACAAGATCGAGGATAAGCTCACTGAGCTTGACCTTGACGGCGTAAGGTGCGACCCGACCACAAAAAGGCTCTATCCGCAGAACAGCCTTGCGGCGAACGTTCTCGGGCATACGGATTATGACGGCAACGGTATTTACGGCCTTGAAGCCTACTATGATGATTACCTTGCAGGCGTTGACGGAAGGATAATCACTGCCAAGGCTAATGACGGCACCGAGATACCCTACCGCTACAAGCAGAGCTATGAGGCACAGGACGGAGACAACCTGAACCTGAATATAGATGCGAATATACAGTATATCCTCGAAAAGGAGCTGCAGGAGGCATATGAGAAAAATATGCCGACAGACAGGATCTGCGGCATCATAATGAACCCGAAGACGGCTCAGGTGTATGCAATGGCTACGTGCTACAGCTATGACCCCAACACCCCGTCACACATAACGAATGACGCTGCGGCGGCAGAGCTCAGTCTCCTCGATGAGAACAGCGATGAATACCACGAAAAAGCACTCGATGAGTGGAGCGTTCAGTGGAAGAACAAGGCCATTTCCGAGACCTATAACCCCGGTTCGGTCTTCAAGGTCATAGTCGGCGCCTCGGCGCTGGAGGAAAAGGCGATATCACTTGATGACAAGTTCTCCTGCAACACTTCGATACAGGTAGAGGATACAGAGTTCCACTGCTGGTCAGACAATGACCACGGCGCACAGGACTTAGCCCTTGCGATGCTAAACTCCTGCAACCCTGTTTTCGTGCAGATAGGCCTGAAGCTCGGCGCTGTGAAGTTTGACCAGTATTTCAGTGCCTTCGGCTTCAGAGAGCTCACGGGCATAGACCTGCCGGGCGAAGTGAACTCGATAAACATAATGCTTCAGGATTACGGCCCTGTTGAGCTCGCCTCAAGCTCCTTCGGACAGACCAACAAGGTCACGCCTATCCAGATGATAACGGCCTATGCGGCCTGCATAAACGGCGGCTACCTGATGGAACCGCAGATAGTGAACAGTATAACGGATTCAAACGGTAATGTAGTAAAGAGCATGGAGCCCGTCGTCAAGAGACAGGTCATCTCGGAGGAGACCTCAGCCAATATGAGAGATATCCTCGAGGGCGTTGTTGAGGGGCAGCCGGGATCGAACTGCTATATAAAGGGCTACAGGATCGGCGGAAAGTCGGGAACCTCACAGAAGCTCGATGAGGACCGCAAGGGCGAGACCTACGTTTCTTCCTACTGCGCTTTCGCACCAGCCGATGACCCCCAGCTTATCATGCTCGTTATGGTAGACCACCCGACAGGTGAGAAGTTCTACGGAAGCCAGGTGGCAGCACCTATCTGTGTTGACGTTCTGAGCGAAGTTCTCCCCTATATGGGATTTTTCCCTGAGTATACCGAGGAGGAGCTCGCAGAGCTTCAGATCAATGTGCCGAGCGTTGAATACTATCCTCTCTCAGAGGCTAAGAAGACGCTTAAAGACCTCGGCCTTGAGGTCAAGGTAGTCGGCAGCGGAAACACTGTAATAAAGCAGGTGCCTCATTCTGTTAAGGTAGAGAGCGGCGGCTCGGTAGTGCTTTATACCGATGAGCAGTATAAGCTTGAAACGGTCACTGTGCCTGAACTCAAAGGCCTGACCAAGGAGCAGGCTAAGCAGACGCTTGAGGCATACGGCCTCAACCTCTCCGCGGAGGGCGCAGGCTATGAGGAAGAGGGCGCTGTGGCTCAGGAGGATCAGAGCATTGAAGCGGGCAAGAGCGTGCCAATGGGAACGGCGGTAACGGTGTCGTTCGATACGGTAAAGGTGGGCTCACAGTAGAGCACCCGCAGATCAAGAACCAGACAAAAGGAGGAAGCACACACCTGTGTGCCTGAGAAATATGAAGCTGTATGAACTGATAAAGGACATTGCCGAGACAAAGCTCGAAAATACGGAGATCACCGATCTTACGAGCGATACAAGAAAGGCTGTCACTGAGGGCGCGATGTTCGTTTGCATAAAGGGCAACACCTTTGACGGGCACGACGCCGCTGAGGATATGATAAAGAAGGGCTGTTCGGTCATCGTGTGCGAGAGAGACCTCGGGCTTGATAACCAGATCATCGTTGAGGATACCAGAGAGGCCTATGTCCGCCTTTGCGAGGCGTGGTTCGGCCACCCGGAGAGAGAGCTCCCGATGATAGGCGTTACCGGCACGAACGGAAAGACCACCATAACCACCGTGCTCAAAAAGGTCCTGTCGGACCTCGGCTGCAAGGTGGGGCTGATAGGCACCTGCCAGAACGAGATAGGAGACGCTATCTACCCGACGGCAAGAACAACGCCTGAGCCCTATGACCTTTACGAGCTGCTCAGAAAAATGGCCGATGAGGGCTGTGACTATGCCGTTATGGAGGCGTCCTCTCAGGGACTGGAGCAGAAAAGGCTCGTCGGGTGCCGCTTCAGGGTGGGCGTTTTCACTAACCTGACCCAGGATCACCTTGACGTTCACGGAACTATGGAAAACTATTATCAGGCCAAGAAAATACTGTTTTCGATGGCTGATAATGCTATAATAAACATTGACGATGAGTACGGCAGAAGATATCTCGATGAGATAAGCTGCCCTGCGAAAACATATTCCTGCTGCAGCAAGGCCGACTTTATGGGCGAGGATATCCTGCTCTCGGCAAGCGGAGTGAAATATGTTTTCTCTGACGGCGAACAGAAGCACAATGTCAGCTTCAATATGCCGGGGCTTTTCAATGTGTCAAATTCTCTGGCCGTTATCGCCTGCTGTGAGGTGCTCGGCTACAGCGTTGATGCCGTGATAAAGTCGCTCTCGCATATAGGCGGCGTAAGGGGCAGAGCAGAGATCGTTCCCACAGGCAGGGATTTCACGGTGATCTGTGACTATGCGCATACGCCCGACGCCCTTGCAAACGTCCTCTCCGCTATCAGGGAGAGCTCGACCGGCAAGGTAAAGTGCCTTTTCGGCTGCGGCGGAAACAGAGATGCAGCAAAAAGACCTCTTATGGCGGCAGCTGCCGCAGACAATGCCGATTTTCTGATAGTTACCTCGGATAACCCGAGAAATGAGGACCCTCAGGAGATCGTCAACGATGTGCTCAAAGGGCTTGAAGGAAAGACAACTCCGTATGTCACGATAGTTGACAGGAGAGAGGCTATCCACTGGGCGGTAAGAAATGCAGAGAAGGACGACATCATAGTGCTTGCAGGAAAGGGTCATGAGGACTATCAGATACTTGCAGGCGGCGTGAAGATACATTTTGATGAGCGTGAGGTAGTTGCGGACGCGCTCGCGGAGCTTGAAAAGGAAGGAAGATAAAAGCTCCGTAACTGCCGGAGACAAAAACAGGAAAGGAGAACGCTTTTCGGCGTTAGTGGGATATGGAAAGTATAAAGCTGCAGGAGCTGATAACCGCAGTGCGCGGAAGCTACGGCTATCCTGCCGATGTGATGATAACGGATATTTCTACCGATACAAGAACGATAACGGCAGGCTCAGTGTTCGTTGCGCTGAAGGGCGAGACCTTTGACGGACATGATTATGCTGCCAGGGCTATGGAGCTGGGAGCAGAGGCGGTCATCACCGAAAGGCCTGTGCCTGATGCGAAGTGCATCATAGTTGATTCTACAAGGCAGGCGCTGCTCGATGCGGCAGGCTATTACAGGTCAAGGTTCGGCGTGAAGATCATAGGCGTGACCGGAAGCGTCGGAAAAACCACGACCAAGGATATGATAGCCTGTGCGGTGTCCGAGGGGTTCAGAACTCTTAAAACACAGGGAAACCTCAACAACGAGATAGGAATGCCCAAGACCCTGTTCGGCCTTGACGGCGGACATGAGGCCGCAGTGATCGAAATGGGAATGAACCATTCCGGTGAGATCTCGAGAATGTCTATGTGCGCAAGACCCGATGCGGCCGTTATTACAAATATCGGCGTGTCTCATATAGAAAACCTCGGCTCTCAGGAGAATATACTTAAAGCAAAGCTCGAGATCCTTGACGGAGCTGCCTATGACGCACCTCTGATCCTTTCGAGGGACGACAAGCTTCTGTATTCTCTCAGGGATAAGCTTGACAGAAAGCTTTACTACTATTCGATATCGAAAAAAGACTGTGATGTTTATGCCGATGATATCAGGCTCAGCAGCACAGGGTCGCAGTTCGATATCTGTCACGCAGGTGAGAGATATCACGCAGTGCTTGGCTGTGCAGGTGAGCACAATGTCAAAAATGCGCTGGCTGCCTTCTGTGTCGGGCTGTTCCTCGGTATGCAGCCGCAGACAATTATAGCAGGGCTTGAAAAATTCAGGCCTGAAGGACTGAGACAGAACACCGTTGTAAAAGACGGTATAACATATATGGTGGACTGCTACAATGCAGCTCCCGATTCGATGAAGGCAGCGCTTTCGCTGCTCGAAAATGCCGATATCTCCGGCAGAAGGTTCTGCATTCTCGCGGATATGCTGGAGCTTGGCAAAAACTCAAAAGCCTACCACAGGAGCGTGGGAGAACTGGTGCCGTCCTCAAAGGCGGATAGGCTTTACACGTTCGGCGAAATGTCGCGAAACTATATCGACGGCGCCGTTAAAAAAGGGTTTGACGAGAGCTCTTGTGCTCATTTTGACAGCAGAGACGACCTTGCTCAAAGGCTCAGGCAGGAGCTTGAAGAGGGAGACTGTGTTCTCCTGAAGGGAAGCCGCGCCATGAAGCTTGAAGAGGTGTTCAAGGCACTGACAGAGACCGAATGACAGTAACTGTACTTTCACTGGTGATAGGGGCAGAGCTCCTTATGGGGCACATTTCGGGGAGACTTCTGATACCGTATTTCAGAAAGCTGAAAACAGGGAAGTTCGAGCCGTATATCGGTGACAGGTTCTCGCAGGACGGCTCCGAGCCGAGACTCGGGGGAGCTGTGATACTTGTATGTATGCTTATCGGCACACTTACAGGCACCGCGTGGTTCTCATCGCGAAATGACCTCTCCGGCAGGGCTGACCTCAGGCTGATACTCGCGGCATTCACGGCCTGCGGCCTGATGTGTGCGCTCGGCGCGTATGAGGACATACTCAGAGACAAGGGTGCAAATGTAGGTCTGAAGCCTGCTTACAAGCATATACTTAGGTTCACTGTCATATTCGGGGCGCTGGTGCTGCTGAGGGTTTTCGGCTTCAGGGAAAGTGCGGTGCTGCTGCCGTTTCACTGGGGATATCTGGAGCTGGGAGCTCTATATATGCCGGTAACGGCGCTGGCCGGGACTGTATTTCTGAGTGCCGTTACGGTGTGTGACTGCCCGGGCGGAAAAACTCAGCTGGGAGTTGACGGCCTTTGTCCGGCACTGCTGATGATAATGCTTATGGGCATCACGGCAGGCCTTACGGTGACGGATCTTCGGCCGGAGGCACAGCTTATGGCCTGTGCAGGTATGGGTGCGGCAGGCGGTTATCTCTTCTGGGGGCTGTGCCCGTCAAAGATATATTTCGGTGAGAGCGGAGCTCTTGCTCTCGGTACGGCGGCGGTGCTTTGCTGCGTGCTTGCACGGGGAGAGCTTATCCTGCTGATAGGAGGAGGCGCCATTCTTGCAGATGCGTTCTGTGCGCTTTTGCAGTATGTGGTCTTCAGGACGACAAAAAAGCTGCTTTTCAAGGGCTATACCCTTCATGAGCACCTTGAAAGGCTCGGCTTCGGAAAATATAAGATCATCGGGCTGGGAGCAGCCGTTCAGGTACTGTTTGCGGCAGCGGTGATAATGTTTATCATTTATTCGGGAAAGTTTTTATGATACAATTGGAGGACTTGGTTTGGGATCAAACGAAACGCTGGGACAACGACAGATAGTATACAGCAGCTCTGCTGACAGGATCCGTCCGCCGCGAAAAAAGAGAAAATGGAATTTCAGATTTATCCTCAGTGAGATAGATAAGCCGTTTTTCGTCATAGTTATGGTGCTGCTCATTTTCGGGCTGATAATGATGTTCTCGGCAAGCTATGCCTGGGGTATCAGCGATTACGACGACGGCTACTACTACATCAGAAAGCAGATGATATCGGCAGGGCTCGGCCTCGTTGCGATGCTGGGTATATCGTTCCTTGATTATCACTTCTTCATCAGCGCAAGGGTCGCTCTGATAGCTTTTATCGCTATGATGGCGCTCAACGCCTATACTGCGGTAGCAGGTATCGAGATAGCTGACGCAAGGCGCTGGATAGTAATAGGCGGAATGAACTTTCAGCCTTCGGAGCTTCTGAAGGTGGCCTTTATAATAATGTTTGCATACCTCGTCCAGCACAATCACGAGAAGTTCGACACTGACTGGAAGGCCTGCATCGTTCCCTTTGCACTGGTAATGGGTCTGGTGTTCGGCGTGCTGGCGATGCAGAGGCATATGTCTGCGGTAATGCTGGTCGGCATCATAGGCATTAGCATGATGTTCGTCAGCGGAATGCCCAGAAAGACTTTCTGGAGATTCATTATCCTCTGTGCCGTGGGCGGTTCGATGTACCTCGTCTACAAGATCAGCTCGGGTTCGGGCTTCTCCTACATCAGCGAGAGGATCGAGAGCTGGAGAAACCCCACCGCAGACCCCGGCGGAGCTACCTATCAGACCTATGAGTCTCTTCTGGCGATAGGCTCGGGCGGCTGGTTCGGCCTTGGGTTCGGTGAATCGAGACAGAAATATATGTACCTTCCCGAATCGCAGAACGACTTCGTCTTCTCGATAGTGTGCGAGGAGCTCGGCTTTGTCGGCGCGATGGTAGTGGTGCTGCTGTTCGTGCTGTTTGTGATAAGGGGCTTCTACATAGCTTCGCGCTGCCGTGACAAGGCAGGAATGCTGCTTGCTGCCGGCATAACGATACAGATAGGCTCACAGGCGTTTTTCAATATAATGGTCGCCTGCAATGCCTTCCCGAATACAGGAATATCACTGCCGTTTTTCAGCTACGGCGGAACGGCTCTTCTGATACAGCTTGCCGAAATGGGCATACTTCTGAACATTTCGAGACAGGCATCAAGGCTCAAGAGCGTGCCTGAAACAAAGGCCGCAGAGCCGGATGACAATGAAGAGGATCAAATTTTGACAGAAAGGTGAGGACAGCTATGCTAAGAGTGCTTCTCGCAGGGGGCGGAACGGCAGGCCATATCAATCCGGCTCTGGCGATAGCCGAGATAATAAAGAAGCATTATCCCGACTGTGAGGCCGCTTTTGCGGGCAATCCCGAAAAGCTTGAGGCTCAGCTCGTGCCGAAGGCAGGATATAAGTTTTACCCCATACAGATAGAGGGCTTTCAGAGACATCTGAGCGCCGAGAACATAAAGAGAAATCTCCATGCGGCCGCCTGTCTGGCAAAGTCATCGAGCAGGGCAAAGGCGATAGTCAGAGACTTCAAGCCTGACCTTGTGATAGGCACGGGAGGATATGTTTCGGGGCCTGTCGTGAGGGCTGCCGCAAAGCTGGGAGTTAAAACTGCGATACATGAGCAGAACGCTTTCCCGGGGGTAACTAACAAGCTCCTCGCAAAAGAGGTCGACGAGGTCATGCTCACGGTCAAGGAGGCAGAAAAGTACTTCCCCGATAACTCTAAGATGACCGTTACGGGCCTGCCTGTAAGAAACGCCTTCAATACGATGTCCAAGGAGGACGCAAAAAAGCAACTCGGCTTTGACCTCGATGAGATATGCGTTCTTTCAACAGGAGGAAGCCTCGGTGCACAGACACTTAACGAAAAGGTGGCGGCACTTCTCAGGTGGTATCAGGATAACGGCACTGCCGTGAACCATGTACACTCCTACGGAACCTATAAAGGGTATAAGGACTTTGTGCTAAAGCTTGAACAGAGCGGTGTCAGGATAAAGGACAATTCGCGCCTGATAATAAAGGACTATATAAATATGCCCGTGGCAATGGCTGCGGCAGACCTTGTGATATCAAGGTGCGGCGCTGCATCTCTGGCGGAGCTTGAAGCCGTCGGCAGAGCATCGGTGCTGATACCGTCTCCGCACGTTGCAGAGAACCACCAGTACTATAACGGTATGGTGCTTCAGAATGCCGGCGCTGCCACTGTTATTGAGGAAAAAGATCTCACTGACGAGACCTTTATAAAGACCGTAAGGAGCTATATCGAGGACAGGGATAAGCTCGAAAAGAGCGCCGAAAACGCAAGAAAGCTCCATGTGGCAGATACAGAGGAAAGGATATTCTCGGTGCTTAAAGGACTTATAGAAAAATAATCTCCTGTAAGGAATGATAAATAAATGGATAATGAATACAGAAAATACAACAAAAGAGGTTCAATGGACAGCATAGGTGTGCCTGATACCGAAAAGATAGTGGCTCTCAATGACCCTAAGTTCAGAAACTCCGATGATATCAACTCCCGTGCGGAGCAGATCTTCACCGGGGACAAGACTATCAGACAGGACCGCTTTGACAGAGCAACAAAATCCTATGACGACATCAATCTTCACACGGCGGAAGAGATGGAGATGAGGCGCCGCGAGGAAGAGAAGGACATTATGAAATATGCCGCAAAGATGCCCACCAAGGCCGCAACGGGCCTCAACAAGGGCACCAGGATAGGCGGCTCATATGTCAGAAAGGGCACGATAGTCAAATGGGCCGTTATCTTTGTTGCGGCGATACTTGTGCTGGTGCTGTTCTTCCCGCCGTTTTTCTCGTCCGATCCCGAGCTCAGCAGGGTAAAGTATGATGAGGACGTGTTCGAGGACAAGGGTCTGACAGGCTTCAAAACATATGCTTCCGCAAACTATACGGTGTATAACGAGAATGCCTTCTCCTCGGAGGATCCGAAAAACTACCGCGTTGTAGACCTCGCATTCACGCTGAGAAATCCGTCTCCTCTGCAGATGAAGATACCTCAGTACAAGATATTCAGGGTAGACAGCGATTATGATGACGTTGTATGCTATGCCACCTCAGTGACTAAGGACTCCGACGGCGAGGTGATAGGCGATGTGATCCCGGGCTTTTCAAGCAAGGATGTCATCGTCAGGGTAATGGTCAATGTTTCGGGTATGTCTGATGAGGAGTTCGATGACTGCATAACATCAATGGTCATCTCTACCGTTGATATGAAGAAAAAGCTCACGAAGAACACCTATGTGCCTTGTGTTCCGGCATTTATGCCCGTATCTAACAACACTATCGCGCAGGTGAACCAATAAATCACAACACACCGCCCTTCTGCATAAGATAAGTCATAATGAACATAGGGAGTGACGCTTATGCAAAGGCTTATCATAAACGGAGGACGCAGGCTCGGCGGAGAGATACGTGTGCAGGGTGCCAAAAACAGCGCCTTGCCGATACTGGCAGGCTGTGTGCTGGCAGGTGAAGAGGTAAAGCTCTATAACATACCTGAGCTTTCCGACGTTTTTGCGGCTCTCAGGATTCTTTCCTGTCTTGGTGTGAGATGTACTTATGAGCACGGCTGTGTTACTGCCGATCCTACAGTGATCGAGAGCGTGTGCGTTCCCGATGCGCTGATGAGAGAGATGCGCTCCTCGATAGTTTTTCTCGGAGCCGTCCTTGCAAGGACAGGAGAGTGCAGGCTCACCTTCCCCGGAGGGTGCGAGCTTGGACCGAGACCGATAGATATGCATATAAGAGCGCTCAGGCAGCTGGGCGTTTCTATAACTGAAAAGTACGGTGAGCTCATATGCAGCTGCCCTCACAGATTAAAGGGAGCTGTCATCAATCTGCCGTTCCCGTCAGTAGGAGCGACCGAGAACGTTATGCTCTGCGCTTCAATGGCAGATGGCGAGACCGTGATAAACAATGCCGCCCGTGAGCCTGAGATAGAAGACCTTGCAGGCTTTATGAGAGCGATAGGCGCAAAGGTGAGCGTATCGCCCTCAGGCACGGTGAAGATAAAAGGCGTTAAAAAGCTGCGCGGCGGTCAGTATACCGTTATGCCAGACAGGATATGTGCGGCTACCTATATGGCGGCGGCAGCTGCGGCAGGCGGAGAGATAACCCTCACCGGAACAGTGCCCTCACACCTTAATGCCGTTACCGAGGTCTTCGGGCAGGCTGGGTGTCTGGTGGCTGAGTCGGGCGACAAGATATTTCTCAGCGCAAAAAAGCCCCTTAAAGCCGTGAGAGAGATACAGACTCTCCCATATCCTGCATTTCCTACCGATGCACAGGCGCCGGTGATGGCTATGCTCACTAAGGCAGAGGGAACTAGTGTTATCACAGAGAACATTTTCACTAGCCGTTTCCGCCACGTTGATGAGCTCGCGAGAATGGGTGCGGATATAAGCACCGAGGGCAGAACGGCCGTTATCAGAGGAGTTAAAAAGCTGTACGGGGCGAAGGTGATGGCGCCCGACCTCAGAGGGGGAGCGGCACTGGTCTGTGCGGCACTTGCAGCAGAGGGAGAAACGACCGTCACAAACATAAAGCTTATAGACAGAGGCTATGAAAGCATTGAAAAAACGCTCACTGAGCTGGGCGCGGATATAAGAAGAGAAAAAAGCTAAGGAAAGGTTCAAATGAGCGAAAACAACGAGAACAACGCAGTCGGCACGCAGGAGCAGGAAGCCTACGAAAATGCCCGCACTGCCAGGATGAGGAATATCTATGTCGGCATCATCTTCATAATACTGGCGCTGGTGCTGATACTGTGTATGATATTCTTTTTCAACATAAAAAAGATAGAGATCAGGGGGGTCACTCTCTACGGCGATGAGCAGATACTGGTCATCGGCGGTGTGCAGAACGGCCAGAACCTGATAAGACTTGACACGGGCGCTGTCGAGGACAGACTGGAAAGCGCTCTTGTCTACATAGATGAGGCGAAGGTGGAGCAGAAATTCCCCTCTACCCTAGTGATAACCTGTACCGAGGCCGAAAAGGCAGTTGATATCGAGGATAGAGGCTCATATTACGTGATATCGTCGTCGGGCAGGGTGCTTGAGCAGAAAAACCCTGCGCCCACAGGCAGGATACCTGTTATCAAAGGGTTCGAGCTGAAAAGCAAGGAGCTCGGAGAGGAGCTTGAATCTGTCGATTCGCTCAAGACCGATATCCTCAGCCAGCTGCTTGAAAGCATTATGAATCTCGGCTTCAATAAAATAAACTATATAGATATGACAGACAGATCGGACATCAGGATAATGTATGATGACCGCATTGAGATAAAGCTAGGAAGTTCTGTGGATATAGAGCAGAAGCTTACCGCTATGAAGCTGGTGCTCGAACAGCTCAGCGATGATTATGAGGGTACCTTTATATATAACAGTGCCAACAGCGGTGTTTCGGCTATCCCGAAGGAAAGAGGCGTGGAGATGCCGCCCGATGACAGTGATGCATCGTCTCAGGAGGAGACAGAAGCTCAGCAGACAGATGCCCAGTGGCAGCCCGAGACCGAAACTCAGTGGCAGCCCGAGACTGAGGATTACCTCGCCGATAACAATACCGAGACCTGGCAGGCCGATGACGGCGGTTGGCAGGCAGAGACCGAGACCCAGTGGCAGCCTGAGACCGAATGGCAGCCCGATAATACCGAGACCCAGTGGCAGGCCGGGGACGCGCAGACCTGGTAGATCGGGAAGAGGTTGTGTAAATTGTACAAATTTTCGGTCAGATAAAGTCGATTAATGAATAATTAATAAAAATTTTATCGGATATACATAATACCTCTTTACATTTTGACGAAAATGTGATAATATATTATTGTATCTCTTTGTGCGCTTTTAATGAGAAAGCGGCGCGAGGACAGGAAAAGGACGACAGTCTGTACATATATAGAGGACGGAAAATTTCGTTATGGGAGGACGTTAGTTATGAGTTACGAGTTTGTTGAAGAACCTGTAGTTGGCGCAAAGATCAAGGTCATCGGTGTCGGCGGCGGCGGCGGAAACGCTCTTAATTGTATCGCTGAGGCAGGCATTGAGGGAAACGTTGAATACATTGCGGTAAATACCGATATCCAGGCTCTGAAGAAGTCAAACGCAACAAGACAGATACAGATCGGAGCTAAGCTCACACACGGTCTCGGTGCAGGTGCAAAGCCCGAGATAGGCGAGGCATCTGCTCAGGAGAGCAGAGACGAGATCGCTGAGGCTATCGCAGATGCTGATATGGTCTTCATCACAGCAGGCATGGGCGGCGGAACAGGAACAGGTGCTGCACCTGTAGTTGCTGAGATCGCTCAGTCGCTCGAAAAGCTCACCATCGCTGTTGTTACAAAGCCTTTCAAGTTTGAGGGCGCTAAGAAGATGGAGAGAGCTGAGAAGGGTATCGAGGCACTGACAAGCCATGTTGACGCTCTCATCGTTATCCCTAACCAGAACCTCATCACTAACGAGATGCGTCTCACGATGAGACAGTCATATGCTATAGCTGATGACGTACTCAAGACAGATGTTATAGCTATCGCAGAGATCATCACCAGACATGATGACATAAACGTTGACTTTGCTGACGTTACTACCATACTTAAAGGTGCCGGCAGAGCACATATCGCTCTCGGCCACGGCGAGGGCAAGGACAAGGTAAACGACATCATAAACCAGGTCGTAGCTTCTGAGCTGCTTGAGACCTCTATCAGAGGAGCAAGAAGACTTATCGTAAACGTTACGATGAGCGATGACCTGCTTATCAGCGATATGGACGAGCTGACAGCTGCTATTGCAGATGCTGCCGATGACGGCGCAGAGATCATCTTCGGTAACGGTACCGATCCTGACTCCAAGGACAGCATGGACGTTACGGTCATCGCAGCGGATTTTGCTGACAGAGATGACCAGCCTGCACAGACAAGTCCTTTCATCTCAAGCTTTGCATCTCAGGCGAAGAAGGCTGACGAGGCAAAGGCTGATGCAGAGGCAATGCACAGGGCAGGCGTTAAGGCAGCTGACAACCCGAATTACTATGATGATATTTTCAATATTTTCAAGAATAAGTGATCGGCTTTTATAATGTATAAGCTTTGAGGGCGGATCGGATTCGGTCCGCCTTTTAAGACAATAAAGCGGAAAACGTTTACAGAAATATATACGGATTTTCCGAAAATTTTTGGTTCTCAGAAATTTTTTCGTAAAAATACTTGAAATTTTGGTTCGTTTTTGCTATAATACTTGTGTAAGAATTGACGGGATATGTCAAGTTGAATAATTTTTTTTAACAAATTTGTACGGATTAATGAAATTTATCAAAACGCGATATTCCTGTTGAAAAAAAATAACTTTTATAGTATAATTATAATAACAGAAAAATTTTGGGAGGAATTGCTATGGCAAGTAATGGATATTTAAGAACGGTAAGAGTCGGCGGCTTTGATAAGCAGGACGTTCTTGCATATGTAGATGATCTTACTTCTAAGATCTATACTCTTGAGACCAAGGTAAAGGATCAGGAGGAGACTATCGAGAGACTCGAGAAGCAGAGCGAGGGCCAGCAGGCCGATTTTGAGGGCAAGAAGGAGCTTGAGGATAAGCTCGAGAGTGCCAACTCAAAGCTTGAGGCAGCTAACAATAAGGTGGCTGAGCTCATGGGCAATACTGACTCTATGAAGGTGCGTATCGCAGACTACGAGCAGCAGGTGATCGAGAAGGATTCCGAGATCGAGAAGCAGAAGCAGGAGATCGAGGAGCTTAAGGAAAAGCTCGAGCAGGCTGAGGCTAATGCAGGTACGGGCGCAGCTCCGAGCTTCGACATCGGAAGTGTGTTCATCGAGGCTCAGAACACCGCTAACAAGGTCGTTGCTGAGGCTAAGAAGGCTGCTAAGCAGATGGAAGATGAGACAAAGCAGATGCAGGATCAGATCATTGCTGACGCTAACGCTCAGGCTCAGAAGACTGTCAGCGACGCTCAGGCAAGAGCTAACGAAGACAGAGCAGCTGCTGACGCTTATGCTGCAAAGACAAAGGCTGAGGCTGACAAGTATGCTTCCGAGCAGACTATCGAGGCTGATAAGTATGCTGAGGAGACCAAGGGCGCTGCTGATGCAGAGGTCGCTGCTAAGGTCGCTGAGGCTAAGAGAAATGCAGACGATCTGAACTTCCAGGCTAGGAAGGAAGCTGAGCAGATCGTTCAGAAGGCTAAGAATGATGCATCCAACATCAGACAAGAGTCTGCTGACATCAGAAACAAGGTCAAGACTCAGTTTACTTCACTTAATGATACTGTACAGCAGCTCGTTACTACACTTAACGACCTGTACGGAAACAGCATCGGTGCAGTTAACAATGCAAGAGACCTTATTGACGACGGCCTTTCAATGGTAGAAGAGGCTGAGAAGGAATAATCGTGGCTGAAATAAGAAAAGTTAATGCGCAGGAGCTTGGGGCTGTCAGCCCTGAGCTCCGCTGTGGTGATAAGATATTGCTGAGCGGTACGGTATATACCGCGAGAGATGCAGCCCATAAGAGGTTTGCGGCTCTGCTCGATGAGGGGAAGGAGCTGCCGATACCTCTGGAGGGTGCTGTTATCTATTATGCAGGGCCTACTCCGGCGCCTGAGGGCAGACCTATAGGCTCATGCGGGCCTACAACCTCCGGCAGAATGGACAGGTTCGCGCCGAGACTGCTTGATCTTGGCCTTGCCGCAATGATAGGCAAGGGCGAGCGTTCTCAGGAAGTGAGAGACGCGATAGTGCGGAACAAGGCAGTGTATCTCTGTGCTGTGGGCGGTGCTGGCGCGCTGGCCTGCAAGTGCATAACCTCGTGCGAGGTCGTCGCGTTCGATGACCTGGGGTGTGAGTCAGTGAAGAGACTGACTGTGGAGGATTTTCCGCTTGTTGTTGCTGATGACTGCTTGGGAGGAGATATCTTCGAGAGCGGCAGGGCACAGTATAAGGTTTGATATGAAGGCGGCTGCTGGGTATGCGGCCGCTTTTGCTGATATTTGACGTTTGTAAAAAATCACAAGAAAAAATCTCTTAAACTGTGGTATATTACAAATATTTCAAATTATGGGATCGGATTTCGGAAATTGCTTGACTTTTTTTGAGGACAGTGATATGATTAATATGTTAGGTTACTGTTATCGGGCAGCGGAGAGTTGGCGAAGGTTTGAACGGCAAAAAGCATTATTCTTATACGGAGCTTACCGATGAGCAGCTTGTCGGGATCTATGAAGGTGATATGGATTCTCTGGGTGAGATCGTCAGGCGGTATCTCCCGAGGATTCGTTATTTTTCGCACACCTTTCCCGAGAGCGTGAGGGACGACCTTGTGCAGGAGGGACTGATAGCTTTGCTGAGCGCCGTCAAGAGCTATGAGGCTGACAAGGGAGCGGCGTTTGCGACTTATGCTTCGGTTTGTGTGAAAAACAGAATGGCCTCAGCCTTCAAGACGAATGCTCCTATCACCGAGGACGAGGGAACTTTGGGGGAAGAGCTCGACGCCGAAACTGAGCACCCTGAGGATATCGTTATCGAGAAGGAGAACACGGCGGAGCTTTATGACGCGATAGCGTCGCAGCTTTCGGAGCTTGAATGGAATGTGTTCAGGCTTCTGATGAGGGCGATGAGCTACAGTCAGATAGCTGAGGAGCTGGGTGTTACGCAGAAGGCTGTCGATAATGCAGTACAAAGAGCAAGGAGAAAGCTCAGACTCATTTTATGAGGGAGATATGGTCTGATAGCTTAAAGAAAAGCGTTGACGTCTGCATTGGCAGGAGACTGTCGGGGCGTAGGGTCGAAGATGTCGGTGCGAATCCGATGAGGACTAAAAAATGTAAACGAGGTAATAGATATGTATGAAGACAAGACATTAGTGTGTAAGGAATGTGGAAACGAGTTCGTTTTCACGGCAGGAGAGCAGGAGTTCTACGCAGAAAAGGGATTTGTGAACGAGCCTCAGAGATGCAAGGCCTGCAGAGATGCAAGAAAGGCTGCAAGCAGAGCTGAGAGACAGACCTACACTGCAGTTTGTGCAGCGTGCGGCGGCGAAGCAGTTATCCCGTTCAAGCCCAGAGAGGACCGTCCCGTATATTGCAGCGAGTGCTTCGCAAAGATGAAGGAGCAGGGCTGATAAACGTACAGGTGATCGGTCTGACGGATAATTGACCGGTTGGCGGATAGAACTGAAATTAGTTTTTGTTTACTGAGAGCTGTCTTTTGGGCGGCTCTTTTTTTGTATGCAATAAATGTTCACAAAATTAGTATTGATTTTTTGCTCACATTAGGTTATACTATGAAAAGCTATATGTATAAGGAGGTTTAATTATGGCTTTTGTAGTAACTAAGGATACAGTTATCGGCGATATTATGGACGCAGATGAGAGCACCGCGCCTTATTTTATGGAAATGGGTATGCACTGTCTGTTCTGCCCTGCTTCAAGAGGTGAGACTGTTGAAGAGGCTTGCTATGTTCACGGTGTTGAACCCGAGGAGCTTATAGCAAAGCTGAATGCTCATTTTGCAAGCTGAGAAAGACCGCCGCAGTAACTGCTATGTGCTGCGGCGTTTTTTATTAAGGGGAGTTTTGTATGGATAAAAGGCTGCTGCTTTGTGCAGAGCTTGTTGAGGGAGACCGCGTCTGCGATGTCGGTACGGATCACGGGTATCTTCCGTGCTATCTGGTAAGCAGCGGCAGGTGCAGCTCAGCTCTTGCCTGCGATATCGGTGAAAAGCCGCTGGCCTCAGCGCGTGAACATATTGATGCTCAGGGCCTTTCAGACAGGGTAAAAACGGTGCTGTCAGACGGCTTAGATAACGTGCCACCTGACGGTATAAGCGATATAGTGCTTGCCGGTATGGGCGGAGAGCTGATAGCCGACATACTCGGGCGGTGCAGCTGGATAAAGGACGGCTCTGTGAATATAGTTATGCAGCCTATGACAAAGGCTGAGCTGCTGAGACAATGGCTCTATGAAAACAGCTTCTGCGTGAGGACTGAGAGAGCCTGCATATCCGGCAGATTCGGCTATACGGTGATGTCGGGGCGGTTCGGTGAGAGAGCGACTTATGAATGTACTCAGGAGTATCTCAGGTTCGGGCTGCTCAGCTGCGACAGCGATGACAACGCCGAATATCTTGAACGTGAATGTGACAGGCTGGAGCGTGCCGCCAGAGGTATGGCAGGCTCTGCCGATAAAAGGGAGCAGGGAAAGCTGCTGCTTAAAATAATAGATGATAAAAGAAAAGAGGTCAGGCTCTATGCCGAGAGTAAGAGATATTTATAATTATATAGACCAGTTCGCACCGTATTCTCTGCAGGAGGATTATGACAACAGCGGAACGAATGTCATCTTCTCAGACAAGGAAGTCAAAAAGGTGCTCATAGCCCTTGATATCACAAATGAGATCATTGACGAGGCCGCTGCCGGGGGCGCAGACCTTATCGTGACGCACCACCCCGTCATTTTCAGGAGCCTTAAAGCTCTCGACAGTGACAGCACGGCCGTAAAGCTCTGTATGAAGGGAATATCGGCACTGTCTGCACATACTAATTTTGACAGCGCAGTGATGAACGATATCCTTTGCGAGGAGCTTGGGATGAACCCCGTTGAGCCGCTTGCCGTTGAGAATAACGTGCCAGTCGGAAAGATATGCGAGCTCGACAGGGAGCTGGCAGCAGGGGAGCTTGCTGCTATGGTAAAGGGCAGGCTTGGCAATACAGTGATAAGGTATAACGATACCGGCAAAACGATAAGGAGAGTTGCCGTCTGCGGAGGCAGCGGAGGGAGCTTTCTGAAAAATGCCCTCAGAAAAAACGCAGATGCCTACATCACAGGCGATGTGAAGCACGATGTTTTCATAGATGCCCACAATGCAGGCCTGTGTGTGCTTGATGCAGGGCATTTCCATACGGAGAATATTTTCTGCGAGTTTATGAAAAGAAAGCTGTCCGAAGGCTTTTCGGATATAGATTTCAATGTCTCGGCAGAGAACCGTGATATACTGAGCTATGAGATATAGGTAATTTGTTATCCATTTTACTACCAATGCTTAGTTGTTTGTTTACGCAAAAGCAGTGTTTAAAAGGGATAATATCATCAGAGAAAAAGGAGAACAGCAATGGCATTGGACGGTATATATCTGAGCCTTGTGAGAAAAGAGCTTGACTGCCTTATCGACGCAAGGATAGATAAGATCTATCAGCCCTCGAGAGAGGAGCTGCTTGTAACTGTCAGGGGCAGAGAGGGCTCAAAAAAGGTGCTCATCAATACGGGCGCAGGCTCTGCAAGGGTACACATAACCTCTGTGCAGATAGATAACCCCAAGACCCCGCCTATGTTCTGTATGCTTATGAGAAAAAGACTCTCGGGTGCCAGGATAACAGACATAAGGCAGGACGGTTTTGAGCGTATCCTCTATATCGACCTGGAGAGCACCGACGAAATGGGCGACCGCTGCGAGCTTACCCTTGCGGCAGAGATCATGGGCAGGCGCTCAAATCTGATCCTTTACAGCCGCCCCGATGAAAAGATAATCGACAGCATAAAGCGCATAGGGCAGGAGACCTCACAAAGGCTCATAATGCCGGGGATAGTTTATGAAAGGCCGCCGCGCGAGGACAGGCTCGATATACTCACCTGTGAGCGTGAGGAGCTGACCGAAAGACTCAGAGCCTGCGGTGAGAAGAAGCTCTCAAAGGCAGTTATGCTTTCCTGCGAGGGGATCTCGCCTGTGTTTGCTGACGAGATAGAATATTTTGCAGGTGAGGGCAGAGAACTGAGCGCGGCAGAGCTTTCAGGCAGCAGTGAGGACAGGCTCTGGGCTTACATTGAGAGGATAAGGGCTCAGCTTGAAAAGGGAGAAAACTGCTTTACTGTACTGACAGACGATGAGGGCAGGCTGAGAGACTTCTGCTTCTGTGATATCGAGCATTTCGGCAGCCTTATGAAGAGGACGGCTTACCCCTCGGCAGGAGAGCTGCTTGACAGGTTCTATTCGCAAAGAGACGAGCTCTCACGCACAAAGCAGAGAGCAGGCGACCTTTTCAGGCACCTGAATACGCTGATAGACAGAACAAAAAGAAGAGTGAAAAACCAGCGCCTTGAGCTTGAAGATTGCGCTGACCGTGACAAATTCAGGGTCATGGGAGACCTTATAATGTCGAACCTCTACTCTATAGAGAAGGGCAGCGGCTCGGTAAAGCTCGTAAACTTTTATGAGGAAGGCTCTCCTGAGGTGGAGATAAAGCTCGATAAGCGCCTTACACCCTCGCAGAATGCGCAGAAATACTATAAAGAATACAAAAAGCTCGACACTGCGCTGAAGATGCTGACAGGCCTGATAAAAGAGGGCGAGGAAGAGATAACCTATCTCGAATCGGTCTATGACGCTTTTACCAGGGCGAAGACCGAGGGCGAGCTCGATGAGCTGAAAAGTGAGCTGAGAGAGCAGGGCTACTTAAAGCGCAGCAGACAAAAGGGCAAGCCTGCTAAGGCAGCGCCGCCGATAAGGTTCATATCGTCTGACGGCTATGAGATAAGGGTCGGCAGGAACAATAAGCAGAATGACCTTCTCACCTGCAAGCAGAGCGAGAAAAACGACCTCTGGCTCCACACTAAGGAGATCACAGGCAGCCACGTTATAGTCAGCTGCTCACAGCTGGGGGGAGAATTCCCGCCGGACAGAACGATCGAGGAAGCTGCGGTGATAGCGGCCTGTCATTCAAGCGCAGCAGGGTCATCGCGCTGCGATGTTGACTATACGTTCATAAAAAATGTCAAAAAGCCGAACGGAGCAAAGCCCGGAATGGTCATCTTTGTGAACAACTATACCATAACCGTAAAGCCCGACCAGGAGCTTGCGGAAAGGCTCAGAGAAAAATAAAAGTTCACGGACACAGCGTTGTGTTCGTGAACTTTTTGCTTGCAAAAGCTTGCAATTGCTTTCAAAATGGTGTATAATGTATTTGGAGGTTGTAAAACTCCGCGGAAAAATGGTATCTCCCCCGTATGTGAGAATACCTTTTTCCGGTCTTTCCTCAGTCGCTTCAGCGGTGAGGGCGAACAAAAAGTTCAGCAAAATGGAGAATTTATATGATCAGGAGAGTGATATTATGGCAAACACATCAGCAGTATACGCAAGGATAGACAATGATCTCAAAGAAAACGCAGAGGAGATACTGGCGCAGCTCGGCATCACGCCGTCAAGCGCGATACAGATGCTTTACAGCCAGATAGTTCTTCAGAGAGGTTTGCCGTTCGAGGCAAAGCTCCCGTACAGAAAGCCTGTAGCATGGGGTGCTCTTACTCCCGAGGAGCAGGAGGCCGAGCTTCAGAAGGGGATAGATTCGCTGAAAAGCGGCAAAACCTATACTGTTGAAGAAATAGATGCAGAGATTAAAAAGGAGTTTGGCATATGAGGACATATGTTGTGATGTATTCTCCGGAAGCCAGACTTGATATCAAAGATATATATGCTTATATAGCTTATAAACTCCAAGAAAAGATCGTTGCTGAAAAGCAGGTACGCCGTATACGAAATGCGATAAAGGATCTTGATTATTTTCCGTTGAAATACGAAGTGTTTAAAGGTCGGTCGAATGATGATAGGAATATACATAAAATGCCGGTCGATAACTACACTGTGTTTTATTCAGTGGACGAAAGCATGGGTTCTGTAATAATTCTGCGTATAGTCTATGGCGGAATAGATCTGAATAATATGTCTTTATAAAAACAGCCGCTCTCACATTTATTTGTGGGAGCGGCATTTCTTTATGCGTTTTTAGCTTTTTTGTTCTTTGTTTTCTTTTCACCGAGTGACATAGTGAAGATCTTATCGCTCATAAATATCGAGAGAGCTACCTTCATGCAGACGGCTAAGAAAATGACCTGATAGATAAGTCCTCCGACGTAGAGGGTCATATTTGAGAACATAACGTTCTCGGTCGCCATAAATGTGTGAGAGAACGGTATCGCATATACTATATACCTGAGAATGACCGGCAGAGTAGAGATATCTGCCATCATTGAGAGGAAGTACGGTATCATTGTGGATATCGTTATCGGCATAAGCAGTGTCTGAGCTGACTTTGCATCCTTTGCAAGAACTCCGAGTATCAGTGCGACACAGAGAGCTATCAGTATAGAGAGGAACATCTGAATGCCGACGAGTATGTACTGCGGTATCGAAAGGGTAAGGCCGAGGTTTTCAAGAGCCTTGGTGAACTTGTCAGAATCAAGGCCGAGACCGCCTGTCATTCCGCTGGTCATCTGGCTGGTGCCGAACATAAAGGCCGCTGCCTGAACACCTGCAACAAGTGCGGCAGACAGTGTCTTTGCAGCGAGCACCGATATTCTCGACACAGGTGCGGAGAGAAGAGTTTCAAGTGTCTTGTCTATCTTCTCTGTAGAGATGGCGTTCAGTATCATCTGAGATGCGAACATTATCAGCACGAACAGTATGATAGGCACTACCATATTCTGAGATGTGCAGATGCTCATTATGAGAGAGCTGCTTATCTCCTCCTGCTTGCTGCCTATAACAGTCATCTCTTCGAGTTCAACAGGGTCTTCAAGCTGTTTGATCTCTTCCTCGGTTATCTTGTTTTCGCTAAGCTTCTGAGCATAGATTGTTGACTTTACTGCCGCCGAGAAGGTCTCAAACGTATTGGCAGAGCCTGTGTTGAGGTTTGACATCATAGCAAGTGAGGTCATTCTCTGAACAAAGGTAATCTTTGCGGTCTTATGCTGTGAAACGAGCTCGGTAAAGCCCTCAGGGATTATAACTACCTGCTTCTGGTCTATCCTTTTGAGCTCCTTTGAGTAGTCCTCTGACTTTATCTCGACCTCTGTAAGAGTTCCGTCATTGTCCTCGGTCACCTTTTTAAGCTCCGCGATGACGCTCTTGGTAAAGTCGGTCTTATCCATATCGCAGATAACGATATCTCCGCTCTTCTTGGCACTTTCTGATACAGAGTCCGAGAAGATGTTGCCGACTACCATCAGCAGTGCAACTATGCCGACCATAGTGAGTATAGTCTGCATATTGAACATATCTTTAAGCTCTTTTTTGAAAAGGTTATAGAATTTCACGCAGCTTCACCACCTTTTCAAATACTTCTTCAAGATTTCGTGCTTCATATTTCTCGATGAGCTCTTCGGGCTTGCCTGTCTCAAGCAGCATACCCTTGGCGATAATGCCCACTCTGTCGGAAACATACTCGATCTCCAGCATATTGTGAGAGGAGAGCAGGAAGCTCATTCCCTCTGCCGCAAGATCCTTAATAGTCTTTCTGATCTCGATAGCGTTAAGTATATCAAGTCCCGAGGTCGGCTCGTCAAGTATAGCCAGATCGGGCTTCGGCATTATTGCTCTTGCAAGCAGGAGCTTTCTTGTCATACCTCTTGAATAGCTCGATATCTTGTCGTTGAGCCTGTCACCCAGCTCACAGATCTCACAGCCCGTCCTGAAATACTCCAGCGCCTGCTCGCCTGTCTCAGCGTAGATAGACGCCATAAATTCAAGATAGCCCTTACCCGTCATATTCTTGTAAGCGCCTGCCTCGTCCGGCAGATAGGTTATGCATTTTCTGACCTCTTCAGGCTCTGTCAGAATGCTGTGTCCGCTGACAAGAGCATCGCCCTCGGTCGTTTTGAGAAGCGTCGCGATCGTTCTTATCGTTGTTGTTTTTCCTGCGCCGTTTGGTCCGATAAGTGCAAAGATCTCGCCCTTGGCAATGCTGAACGTTACGTCCTTAGACGCATAGACGCCCGGAACATACTGCTTGCCGAGGCCTTTGACCTCTAATACGTTTTCCATACGGTCCCTCCTTAAATTTGTTCTGCCTGATGGCACAGATATAGTATATCACATTCGGTTTAATATGTCAACATAATTTATTAATTTGATATAAATGACAGAATTACCGCGCAGATATGCACTTATCCTACGTATCTGCGCGGTTTCGGGGAAGTATGGATCATTGTGTCGCTTTGTTGGAGAAAAATAGCAAAAGTACGTTTTTCTGGACAAAATTATCTATTATTACAGGTTTGTAATATGTGATAACCGTGTGAAAAAACGGACTGATGTTGAAAAGTTATGTCTTCGGGGAGGGTCTGAACTGAAAAATCACTGAGTTTTTAACACTTTCAACAGAGTTTTCAACATTTTTTCGATCGTGAAACCTGAATTTTCAACTGTCCAAAAATCTTCTTGTTACCGAATTTTAATAAATACAGCTGTAAAAAAATGCCGCCCGTGAGAAGATAGCTTCCACGGGCGGCAGGTGTAATCACTGTTTTCTTCCGCGTACGGCAAGCTCTACAACTCTGTAAGCGCCGTCATAAACGCCGTTTCGCTTGTTGCGAACTATGTTCTCGCACAGGAAGCGGATAACGCTGTCCTCACGCTGCATAACTGCCAGCATTCCGCAGATCTCACGCACTGAGGTACACTCAAACGTTCCGTCACCGATCTCGGCAGCTCTCACAGCGCCCCACGCCTCGTGGCCGCCGACTCTCTTTATCATAAGCTTAGGCACGGGATAGAAGGCAAGCTCACTGGGCTTTGTGATGAGCACATCGCAGCACCTCATAAGGAGGTTCGTTGAATATACAGCCGCAAAAATATCCTTATGGCAGAATGCGTGAACTCCGCTCACTTCGCCGTCAAGAGCCGCAGCCGCAAACTCAGATGTCTCAGCAAAATCGTTGATATGCTCAGTAGTCAGGCTCTCAAGCTCGGGCAGAGTCTCCTTTATCTTCTCCCATACCTCGTAGTGGTCGCCGAGGTTTATAAACAGAACTGCCTTCTCCTTCTTTATCTGCTTTATAAGCTGTCTTATCACGGAAATGAAGATATCCTGCTGTGCGCCTGCGCCGCCTATTGTCAGAAGATATCTCTTTGCCTTGCCCTCATCAAGCCTCTTTATCCTGCGCTCGCAGTCAGCCTCGATATTTGATACCAGCTCATGATCTATATAGTGGCCTGTGAAAGCAATGTCGCCGTCGGGCATAGGCCTTAAAGTGCGGCTCTTGTCCATTCCCCTGAGGACCTTGTAGCCCAGATAAGCGCTCTCGGTCTGGACCGTGTGAAGTGCGCCCTCAGCAAGGTGCAGCGCCATAGGCCAGTTATCGGGAACAACATTAACAACATTCGTAAGCCCGGCATGAACAGCCGCCTGTGCAGGCCATACATGAGTAGCCGCAAACGGTATATCCTTCGGCAGATCGCGGTAAAGCGCAGTCATCAGCTCACTCACAGCCTGATCGGAGCAGTTGTAGGTAAGCTTTCTGAAGCCCTCGCTGTTCATAGGCTCCCAGACGGTCTTGTTGAAAACAACGCTCTTCTGAGAGATACGGGAGCCCAGCGAGTAAAGGTCGTTCTGTGAGGAAATGATCTTTGTCGCGGTCGTGCCATCAAATGAATTGAGATCGAACCAGTAGGGAGTATATCCCATAGAATGTGCAGCTGAAGCTATCGCCATTGATATGCGGTAGTGGCCGAAGCCCATTCTGATATTGCCGATTATAATGCTCTTGTCCTTGTCTATCTCCAAAGGCTCGTCAGAGAGCTTCAGCACCTTAACTCCGAGCGGTCCTCCCACAACATCGTTATCAGCTGCCGCCAGATGATACACCTTTTCTCTGTCATCACCGTACTTGGCCGCCATGCTCTCAGCCTTGGCCCTTGCCTTCTTTACGTCCGACTCTTTCATCTTGTTTGCGAAAATGCTTGACGATCTGTCCATAATGCTACCTCCGTAAGATTTTTCTGATCAAATTTTTAAAACCCCTTGACAAATCAGGGAAAGTATGATAGACTTACTATCAGTATGATAATCATTCTATCACAGAAAGGAGCATTTGTCAAGTGGATTACAAAAAAATTCTTGACAACGCCAGAAAAGACCGCATGGACGAAGCGGTCAGGGTGACGGCGAAGATGCTTCTGGAGCAGGACATAGATGATATCACGATGAACGACATTGCCGAGAAGAGCGAGATAGGAGTGGCCTCGCTTTACAGATATTTCGGCACAAAGTCGGTCATAGTGATAAAGGCCGGATGTATGCTCTGGAGGTCGGTAAAGGCGCTGTTCGACGGTGTTTTCGAGTGTGACTATTATAAGGATAAGACCGGCATAGAGCAGATAAGGGAGCTTATGAAGGTGTTCAGGGTGCTTTACAGCTCTCACAAGGATTTTCTGAGGTTCATCGACAGCTTTGACAGGTTCGTGATACGTGAAAAGGTGCCGCCTGAGGAGCTGAAGGAATATGAGCAGAGCGTAATGAACTTTTTTCCTCTGTTTGAGGACGCCTACATGAACGGCTGCCGCGACGGGAGCACGAGGACTGACGTTGATTTCAGGACGATGTACATTTCCGTGACGCACGCGCTTATGCTTATGGGCGAGAAGTTCTCGAGGGGCGATGTGTTCATGGGCGAGAGCGAGAACGCAGAGTACGAGATGCAGTTCATTATTGATATGGCAATAAAAAGTATTGAGATCTGAGCATGGAGGAAAAACATATGAAAAAAGTGACTAACAAGATCCTTTGGATATTCGCGATAGGTCAGCTCGGCTGGTCTATGCTTTCGGGTATCGTTTCAAACTGGCTGGTATTTTTCTATATGCCTGAGAATTCGGAGATCAAGCTTGGGCAGAAGTATTTCATCACACAGGGCAGCATCTTCCTCGGCCTGACCGTTATTGGCCTTATCACCGCAACAGGAAGACTCTTTGACGCAGTTACCGACCCGTGGATAGCCTCTAAATCCGACCGCAGCCGCCACAAGGACGGCAGGCGTATACCGTTCATGAGGGCTATTGCTATACCGTTTGCAGCTATGACAGTGCTGATATTCGTATCACCTGTCGGTGCGTTCGGCTCAAAGCCGACTGGCGGAAGTGTCTGGTTCAATAACGGCTTCCTGCTGGTGACACTGCTCCTTTTCTATTTGTTTATGACTATCTACTGCACGCCGTACAACGCTCTTCTCCCTGAACTCGGCCGCGACCCCAAGGACAGGATAAACGTATCGACCTATATTTCAGTTACGTTCTTTATCGGTAACGCTATAAGCTATCTTGTTCCGAACATAGCAGGCTTTATGCGTGATTCCCTCGGCTATGCAAATTCGTTCAGAGTGACCATTGGCATACTTGCGGCAGTTGCGGCAGTTTGTATGCTGGTGCCCGTTTTCGGCATCAAAGAGGCCGATTATGTTGACACTACCCCGTCAGAGACGCCTGCTTTCGCATCTCTTTCAAAGACGTTCAAAAACGGAGAGTTCCGCAAGTTCGTCGCATCAGACATCTTCTACTGGCTGGCACTCACGATGTTCCAGACCGGCCTTTCGTTCTACATCACATCTCTCATAGGTCTCGGCGCTGACAAGACCTTCCTGCTCTTCGCCGTGATGACGGGAATGAGCCTTGTGTTCTACGCACCTGTAAATATAGTGGCTAAAAAGCTCGGCAAGAAAAAGCTCGTTATTTTCGCATTTGTGTTCTTCAGCTGCGTATTCGCATTCACTGCCTTTGCAGGCAAGCTCGGAATGGGCAAAATGGCGAACGGCCTTGCGATAGCTGTTCTCGCAGCGATACCTATGGCAATACTGGGTATCCTTCCTCAGGCTATCGTTGCTGACGTTGCACAGGCTGACAGCATCAAAACAGGTGAGAGCCGCGAGGGTATGTTCTTCGCAGCAAGGACCTTTGCAATGAAGCTGGGTCAGGCGCTGGCAATGGTGCTGTTCACATCTATAAAGGGAATAGGAGAAAACGGCTTCGGCCTGAGACTCACGGCAGCAGTCGCAGCTGCGCTCTGCCTTATCGGCGGTATCATTCTCGCTCTCTATAACGAGAAGAAGATAACGTCAGTGATCGCTGAGGGAAAGGAAGAAAACGATGCTTGAAAATATTAAGATAAAAATAAGCACGCAGGAGAGCTCATACGAGTTCTCCTCCGAGCTTGAATGCGATGAGCTTTCCGCAAGGGTGATATTGACCGATGAAAGGCTGACACTGAAGCTCAGCCCGAAAAAGGAGCTCATCTTCAAAGAGATAAAGGCTTCGGCATTTTTGCCGGTAACTATGGACGACCGCATTTTTGTAAACGGCTATCAGTCCTGGACGGACAGACGCGAGTATTCTCCCGATGAAAAGACAAGGGGGATAGACCATATCCCTGCACCGCTGGTGGAGAAGTATAACTTTGATAAGTACGGCGACTATAATTTCGTGAAGTATAAGAATAAAGAGGGGCGTTTCCACGGCTTTACCTATGCCTATGTGCGCTCCGCAGATGAGTACAGGCTTTTCGGCTCTCTGAGTGAAAGAAACGGCTTCACGCTCATACGTATAAATGCCGCAAAAGACAAGATCACGTTCAGGCTCGACTGTGAGGGCGCGGCTTACGCCGATGAATTTAACGCCCTTGACATTTATCTCGGTGAGGGAAAAGAGAGCGAAGTCTTTGACAGATACTTTGAGCTCATGGGTATCCCTGCGCCAAAGGCAAAGCCCGTCTCAGGCTACACCAGCTGGTACAACCATTATCAGGATATCAGCGATGCAAAGCTCTCTCACGACCTTGACGCGATAATATCATCAGACCATAAGCAGGACATCTTCCAGATAGATGACGGCTATCAGACCGCTGTAGGCGACTGGCTCTCTCTGAACAATACAAAGTTCCCCGAGGGGATAAAGAAGATCAGCGACCGTATCCATGAGAACGGTATGCTTTCGGGGCTGTGGCTGGCGCCGTTCGTCTGCGAGAAAACAAGCGCTGTCTATAACACGAAGAAGGACTGGCTCCTTCATGACAGGAACGGCGACGAGGTGCCTGCCGGCTGCAACTGGAGCGGCAGCTACGTGCTCGACTTTTATAACGATGAGGTCAGGGATTATCTCAGGGAGGTATTCAGGACCGTCCTTGATGACTGGGGCTTTGACCTTGTGAAGCTTGACTTCCTCTATGCAGTCTGCGAGATACCGCAGCACGGCAGATCAAGGGGACAGATAATGTGCGAGGCTATGGACTTCCTGCGCGAGTGTGTGGGCGACAAGCTGATACTCGGCTGCGGAGTGCCGCTGGGCGCGGCCTTTGGCAAGGTGGATTACTGCCGCATCGGCTGTGATGTAGGTCTCACATGGGACGACAACCCCATTATGCGTCTCACTCACAGAGAACGCGTCTCGACCAAGAATTCAATGCTGAACACGATCTTCCGCCGCCAGCTGGACGGCAGAGCCTTTCTCAATGACCCGGATGTTTATCTTCTGAGAGATGAAAACATTTCTCTCGCTCACTGCCAGAAGCAGTCTCTGTCCATAATCAATCATCTTTTCGGCAGCGTGTATTTCACCTCAGATGATATCAGCTCATATTCCGGCAAGCAGGAGCGTATGCTCAGAACTGCCGCAAGAATGACCAAGGCACAGATACAGAGCGTTGACTACAACCTCGGCAGAGTGACTATCCGCTTTGATGACTGCGGCAAGCAGAGACATATCATTCTCCTTCCCGACGGAAGACTTGAATAGCAGGGGC
>CACXFU010000015.1 GCA_902767035.1 uncultured Ruminococcus sp. | reverse complement strand
TTGCAAAAAATCGCTAAAAGTCTTTGGAAAGGGGGTCCGGGGGAATAACCTTTCTTCAGAAAGGTTTTCCACCGATAGCTGCGCACTTACTTGCCAAGAGCGGCTTTCGCCTTTGCGGCGATGTTGTCGGCGCAGAGGCCGTACTGTTTAAGGAGATCGACGGCGGGGCCTGAGTGGCCGAACTCATCGTTCACGCCGATCTTTACGAGCTTTGCAGGCTGTTTAGACGCCAGCACGTCAGCAACTGCGGAACCGAGCCCACCGATAACGCTGTGCTCCTCGACAGTCAGGAGAAGACCAGTCTTTGCAGCGGCTGCAGCGATAAGCTCCTCGTCAATAGGCTTGATAGTGTGGATATTTATAACACCTGCGTCTATACCCTCTGCTGCGAGGGTCTCGGCTGCCTGGATCGCCTCATACACCATAAGGCCGGTAGCAACTATAGTTATGTCCTTGCCGTCTTTAATGGTGATGCCCTTTCCGATCTCGAACTTATATGTCGCGGGATCGTTGAAAATAGGAGCTGCAAGCCTTCCGAACCTCATATAGACAGGTCCTTCATATTTCACAGCTGCCTCAACTGCTGCCTTAGCCTCAACATCATCGGCAGGGTTGATAACGACCATACCCGGGATAGTTCTCATAAGAGCTATATCCTCGTTGCACTGATGGGTCGCGCCGTCCTCTCCGACAGATATGCCTGCGTGTGTTGCGCCTATCTTCACATTCAGGTGAGGATAACCGATAGAGTTTCTTACCTGCTCAAAAGCTCTTCCGGCAGCAAACATCGCAAATGTAGATGCAAACGGTATCTTTCCTGTTGCAGCCATTCCTGCAGCAACGCCCATCATGTTCGATTCAGCAATACCGCAGTCAAAATGCCTGTCAGGGAACTTTTTCTTGAATATTCCTGTCTTTGTAGCAGCAGCGAGGTCTGCATCAAAAACATAAAGATTGTCGTACTTCTCGCCAAGCTCTGCAAGAGCCTCGCCATAGCTTTCTCTGGTAGCTTTCTTCTGTAAATCTGCCATAGTCTTAACCCTCCAGCTCTTTAAGATGCGCTGTCAGCTCAGCAACAGCCTGGTCGTACTGCTCCTTGTTCGGTGCCGTACCGTGCCATGAAACATTGTTCTCCATATATGAAACGCCCTTGCCCTTAACGCTCTTCTGAACGATCACAACAGGCTGACCGCTTATCGTCTCAGCCTCATTGAAGGCAGCCTCGATAGAGTCAAAGTCATGAGCGTCGCAGCTGATAGCGTGCCAGCCGAACGCCTCAAACTTTTCAGCTATTGGGTAAGGCGACATAACGTCCTCGATCTTTCCGTCTATCTGAAGGCCGTTATTATCAACAACAGCAACAAGGTTGTCAAGCTTATAGTGTGCCGCGAACATAGCAGCCTCCCATACCTGACCCTCCTCGATCTCACCGTCACCGAGAACGGTGTAAACCTTGTAGGTATCATTTGTCAGCTTACCCGAAAGCGCCATTCCGCAGGCAACAGATATTCCCTGTCCCAGAGAACCCGACGACATATCAACACCGGGGATAGTTATGCAGGGGTGACCCTGTAAAAGCGCACCGATGTGTCTGAGGCTTTTGAGCTCCTCCTTCGGAAAGAACCCTTTCTCAGCCAGCGTTGCATAAAGAGCAGGCGCCGTGTGCCCCTTTGAAAGAACGAACCTGTCTCTCTGAGGCTCATCAGGCTTATCGGGATAAACGTTCATTTTCGCAAAATAAAGATAAGTCATCAGATCAGCTATCGAGAGCGAGCCGCCCGGGTGACCCGACTTTGCATTGAACACTCCCTCAATGATCCCGAGACGGATCTTTGCCGCTGTTATTTCAAGCTGCTTTTTTAAAGTTTCGTCCATAGTTACGACCTCCGTTTGAATTTCTATTATGACCTCACCTGAGGTGATCTACCGTTCATTATATCGTCTATGACCTCAGCAATAAAGTCCTCCTCGCAGGAAGCTTCATACACCTTGTCACAGACAGCCTTTACATCGTCCACAGCATTTGACGGGCACACTGCCATATCCGCAGCCTGTAAGAGCTCGATATCGTTGTTGTAATCTCCTGCCGCTATGAAGAAAACGTCCTCCATACCGCAGCGCTCACGCATTATTTCTAGTGCAGTTCCCTTTGATATGTTCTGCGGCAGTATCTCATAATACTCCTTGCTTGATCTCACAAAGTCAACGCCCGTATAGCCCTTTTCCTCAACGAAGGACATCAGCTCCTCCATTCTTTCAGGCGGCAGCGCGAACAGCACCTTGTACCAGTTTTCCGACTCTATCTCGTCCACTGAGCACAGCAAAGGCACCACCTTGCAGATCTCGTTATGGACCTCTTCAAGGTCAGTCATCTGCGGCACATATACCTCTTCCAGCGCCAGCACCTCACACCCTACCCACGGGTGAGCATCAAGTATCTCCTTCGTTATCTCACGCGCATTCTGCGGAAGATAAACGTCATATATCTGCTTTTTCTCATTAATGTCGTAGACCATTCCGCCGTTTGACATTATTATGGGCGCGTTCACCTTTACAAGCCCGAAATACTGCTTCGCCGCCTGAATAGCTCTGCCCGTCGCTATCGAGAAGCGCCCGCCGGCAGCCTTGAACCGCTCCACCGCCTCTATCGTCCTCTCACCCGGTATCTTTGAGGCCGGCAGAAACGTCCCGTCCATATCCGTTATCAGAAGTATCTTCGATATATCAATACTCATTCATACCACACTTCAAATCTCATCGCCGAGCCTTCTGAGCACCTTTACAAAATACTCAGGCAGCTCGCTGTCAAACTCTAAATACTGCTTGCTCTCAGGGTGGATAAACCCTATTTTCTTAGCGTGAAGGCACTGCCCCTCAACGCCCCTGACAGCCTTGCCGTAAACATCATCGCCGTATACCGGATGCCCCATATAGGCACAGTGAACTCTTATCTGGTGAGTTCTTCCGGTCTCAAGCCTGAATCTCATATGTGAATAGTTCCCGAGCTCCTTAACCGTCTCATAATGGGTCACGGCGTGTCTGGAATTGTGCTCGGTGACGCACATTTTTTTGCGGTCATACCTGCTTCTGCCGATCGGCGCATCGATCGTGCCCGAGGGCTCCCTGAAGCGCCCCTCGCACACCGCCTCATACTCTCTCGTGAAGCTGTGCTCCTTTATCTGCTCCGCCAGAAAAATGTGAGCGTCATCAGTTTTCGCAACTATCAGCAGTCCGCTGGTGTTTTTATCTATCCTGTGAACTATCCCCGGCCGTATCACACCGTTTATAGATGACAGTCTCCCCCTGCAGTGGAACATAAGCGCATTCACAAGTGTTCCGTCGGGGTTTCCTGCCGCCGGGTGCACGACCATTCCCTTGGGCTTGTTCACAACGAGCAGGCACTCGTCCTCATAAACTATCTCTATCGGTATATCCTGAGGCACCGCGTCAAGCTCCTTTGGCTCGGGAATACTTATCTCAACGATGTCTCCGGCTTTTAGCTTATAGTTTTTTGCCCTGAGCTCACCGCATACAGTCACCGAACCGTCCTCGATAAGCCCGGCCGCCGCCGACCTTGTCAGCTCCTCACAGCTTTGTGATATGAACCTGTCAAGTCTTTCTCCGGCGCTTTCGCATTCAAGTGTCAGGCTCTTCATTGTCAGTCACCTGCTCCTCAGCCTTCTTTGCTGCTGCCTTATTCTTGTCAGAGCTCAGAAACAGCGCACAGATGCAGAAGAGTATCGCACCGATAACAACGCAGATATCCGCAAAATTGAATATCGGGAAGCTGAAAAGCTCAAACTTGATATAGTCAACTACCTCTTTGATCCTTATCCTGTCGATCAGATTTCCTATTCCGCCTGCCACCATGAGCGCTATCGAGAAAAGCTCGAGCCTGCTGCCGCGCCTTATCCTGTACATATACCATAAAGCAAACGCGCAGACAGCCAGCGGCAGCAGCACCAGAAACCAGGTCTTCCCCTGCATGATGCTCCACGCAGCGCCCGTATTTCTGATGTGTTCCAGGCTGAATATCTTAGTTGCGCCGATCTTTATCACCTCAACAGGCTTACCGCCCAGCGGGATATTCTTCACCACGGCATACTTTATTATCTGATCCGCAGCAGCCAGCAGCACTATAGCTGCCAAAGCAATAAAAAACATAAACACTCTCCGTCACGGCAAAAGCCATGCTTCCTTGACCGTAAAAAGGCTCTGCTTAACAGAGCCTCTATCACTATTAGTTATTATTTCCGAACTGAAGATCCTCAAAACTGCTCTTCGGTATCACAGGGTCGAACGAGCCTGTATTGAGAATAGTGTCGATATCCTCAGCAGGTGCGGCAGGTGCGGCACTCTCCTCAGCGGCAGGTGCTGCCTGTGCTGCGGGCTCCTCAGCCTCCTCATACACCTCTTCATCGTACTCTTCCTCATAATACTCATCGTCATAAGCATCAAGCCCGGCCTCGAAATCCTCAAGCTCCTCAGGAGTCATCGTAGGCAGCTCCATAACAAGTCTTATCTGCTTGTTGTAAAGCTCGGTAAGGTTTGCCTTGAAATATGTCACCTCAGCCTGAAGGTTCTCATAAGCCTCAAGCTCTTCATCATAGTTAGCCCTGATCTCCTCGATCTTTCTCTCGGTGATCTCGGTGTTCTGCTGTATAAGCTCGGCACATCTCTGCTTGTGCTCCAGAACTATCCTCTCGCACTCGGCAGCGCTCTGCTCAGCAAGTCTTGTCTGCTCGCTCTTGGCAGATTCCACCATCTCACTGGCCTCAGCCCTTGCATCAGCAAGTATCTTTGCCGATTCCTTATGAGCCGATACAAGGCTCTGCTGGATAGCAGCCTCATCGCTCTTGTAAGCCTGTACCTGTTCAGAAAGCTCTGTTATCCTCTGTGCGTACTCCTGATTCTGCTTCTCTAAAGCAGCATAATCATTAGCCACCTGAGAAAGAAATGCATTGATCTCATCGGGATCGAACCCGTTTTTTGCACTGCTGAAATTCTTTCCCTTGATATTTGCTGCACTTAACATAGATATACCTCCGATTATTTACACAAATTTACATACGGTTATATGTATCCTGTCTTTTTTTGAAACGCCGTCAATGCTCTTGAGCAGGAACTTTCCGTGACCTCTCACAGAAAAGCCGCTCCCTGCCGCAAGCTTTGTATCGGGCGAATATTTCACTATATGATCAACAGCTATCCCGACCGACCTGATAAGCCTTGCGGCCTTCTCGCGTGATGTGCCCAGCGCTATCGCCAGCACACAGTCAGCCCTCAGTGAAGCCGCAAAACCCGTTATCTCCCTGAATTCGTGCTCAGGCAGATCCGCTGCACTGAACCCTTCTCCGGCACTCACGCCAACTCTGCCTATCTTTCTGACAGAGAAGAGCACCTCCTGCGCCACAGTGTCCCTCAGAAACACCGTTGACCTTCCGCTGCCGACGATGATATCACCTATGCTGTCTCTTGTCAGCTCCAGGCTCATAAGCGCCCCGAGAAAATCTCTGTGCGTCAGCCTGTCGGCCTCTCTGTAGGAAAACGTCACTGCCCTGATCGGAAAGCTGTCTGCCGTCATCTCCTCAAACGGAGCGAACACCCCCAGCATATTCCTTTCGGAGCCCTCATATCCGCCCCAGAGCAAATACCGACCAAAGCCCCTTGACGCCGCAAGCCTTCTGCAAAGCTCACACTGTCTCTCATCAAGGAACGCAGAATACCGGGTAACGTACTTCTCCTCCGACGCTGTGAACCATTCGCTCACCCTGTCAAGCAGAAACACGTCCTCATCAGTTATTTCGGGAAGAAAGCTGTAGTCCTTCCTGCTCATTATCAGAAGCTGTAGCCGTTGTTCTCCAGCTCGCTCATAAGATCAACACCGGAGAATCCGACATTTCTCGGCATTATCGCAAAAGTCTTCTGAGCCATCATCTTGATGTCAGCGCCGTTTGCATAAGCAACACCTGAGATAAAATCAAGTATCCTCTTGGCGTCCTCGCTCTTGACCGTCTCAAGGTTGAGCAAAACCGTCTTCTGGTCGTTGATATCGTCGCCTATCGACTTTACCTCCGAAAAATCATTCGGTCTTGCCAGTACGATCTGAAGTGTCTTGGTAGGTTCCATTCTTGGCTGTACCTGCGGCTGCTCCACAACAGGAGCCGCTGCTGTCCTTTCTATAGTTTCAGGTCTGCCCGCCGGAATGCCGCTGTAAGCAGCAGATGCGTAGATCTCCTCCTGCTCAAGCTCCTCCTCGCCGACGAACAGATTCTTAAAGCCCTGTGATAATTTACCCATTTCTAACCCTCCATATATTTTCGTGCCCCGAAAAGCCCCGTGCCTATCCTCACAAGGTTCGACCCGTGCTTGATCGCAAGCTCATAATCTCCGGACATTCCCATCGAAAGTATATCCATAGATACCCTCTCGAGCTTCTCCTCACGCATTCTGAGGAATATCCCGTTCATTTTCTCGAAGACATCTTCTCCCGAGCCTATCGGCGGTATCGCCATAAGCCCCTTCACCCGAACGTTTTCAAGCTGAGAGATCTCCTCCGCCAGCGCCATGACCCCCTGTGCCGAAACGCCGCTCTTGCTTTGCTCGTCTCCGATGTTTATCTCTATAAGTATGTCGGCTGTCCTGCCGTTTTTAGCCGCCTGCCTGTTTATCTCTCCGGCAAGCTTCAGGCTGTCAACAGACTGTATCAGCGTCACATCATTGATGATGTACTTCACCTTGTTAGTCTGTAAGTGTCCAATAAAATGTACTTCCGTATCCTCAGCGTACTGATCCTTCTTAGAAAGGAATTCCTGCACCCTGTTCTCACCCAGAAGCTTTGCGCCAAGTGAAGCCGCATAGTTTATCTTTTCCGGCGCAACGGTCTTCGTTACCGCCATCAGCCGCACGATATCGCCGCTTTTGCGGTACTTTGCCTTAGCGTTCTCTATATTATAACATATTTCTTTATAATTTTCAAGGACATCTGCAAAAATATTATCCTGACCCGGATCCTGACCGGGAGACATCTGCTGCATCGTCACCTGAGACCACCTCTAACAATATCTGATCGTACAGCAGAAGATGATCCTCGTCCGCTGTATTTTTCGAGAGCACAAAATCATCGCCCTCATATATAACATCTATCTTTTTGAATGTTATGTCCTTTCCGAGTATAACATAAACGCCCTTGTCTGTTCCTCTGAACCTTATTGCGTTTCTCGGCACCTTGATGCCCTGATACTCATCAAAGATCAGCTTGAAGCTCTTCACCCTCGACTCCACCAGGGTATCGTCCAGCCTGTCACACGAGAAAACGACAACGCTTTTGCCGTCCTCGCCCGTTTTTTTCACGGAAACCACTTCAACGTCGTAAACGTTCTTTGAAGAATTTGTTGTCATTTTAAGAACGGCGCCGTCGATAATTCTCTTGTCACTGTCGATCACTCCGGCGATATAGCAGGAGTAATCCTCGAACATTTTCCCCACAGCATTCGCAGGGGGATCAGCCTTGCCGCTGACTGCGCGCTTGATATCTTTCTCTGTAAGATACGCGGCATTGTGCTTTGTAAGTGTCTGCTCAAAGCCGTCCGCATAGGAGACAAAATAGCCTGTCTCACCGGCAGTGATGGTGCTGTTGGGTCTTACTGATGACTTTTTCAGCTCGTTCATCTCACCGGTAAGGCGCTCGATAGTTTTATCAAAGCTGTCCTCAGTCTCTGTGAGAATAGAATATATATTCATTGACAGGGTAAGATCGTCCTTGACCTCACTGAGATCAGACATACTCCCTCTTACGGAAGCCGCCAGCAGCTCTTTATACTGCTGATCGATATTTGTCTTTATGGTCTCGGGCTGAACATAGTTTATCATTCCCGGATCCTGAGCGTGCTTCAGCGCATCTATCTTCGACTGGAGCGCAGCTATCTTTTCCTTATTTACTACTGCGTCCTCAGACGAATATACCTCAGCAATAGTATTGCCTACCGACACCTTGCTCCCGTCAGGGTAGGTATAATCGAGAACTCCTCCGCCGTCATAGGTAACAACGGTCTCGTCCCTTATTATTACGCCCTTGAAGGGTATGTCCTCATTGATCGTGACGAGAACAGCCTCCTCGGTATCGTGCCTGTCGTGAAGGCGGTAATATATCTGATTACCAATAGTGGTAAGAAGAAATATCGAAAGCAGACCGGTAATGATCTTTACGGTCAGTGATTTCATTCTTCAGCTCTGCCCTCCGCTCCCGAGGCTGCATCAAGGATATTGATAGGCTTTGAAGGAACTATCGTTGAGATAGCGTGCTTATAGACAACATTCTGGTTGCCTGCACAGTCTAAGACCACTACATAGCTGTCAAAGCCTCTTACAACGCCCTTGAACTGAAAGCCGTTCATAAGAATGAAGGTAGCAAGTATCTTCTCTTTTCTGATCTGATTCAGAAATACGTCCTGCAAATTGATGTTTTTATTCATTTTTCATCCCTCCAGATGGGTATTTACACAAAAAACTATCTATCACACTACATTATAACACATTATCTCGAAATTGTAAAGCGCGTGGACAAAAAAATTATTTTGATGATTTTTTATATGCGACGTCCAGCCGTGCGGCGAGCACCGCGACGTCCAGCCGTGCGGCGGGCACCGCGATGTCCAGCCGTACGGCGAGCACTAACACATAATCTCGAAATTGTAAAGCGCGTGCGCAAAAAGAGTTTTTGATCTATTTTATACGCAGAGCTTCTATGTCTTTTATTATTATGTCCACGATACTGTCAATATCGCCGTATCTGTCACATTCTATCCATTTTATCCCATCAACGCGCCTGAACCACGTTAGCTGCCTTTTTGCATAGTGCCGCGTCTCCTGCTTTATCTTTGAGATACACTGCGCAAAGTCAGCCCTGTCCTCAAAATACGGTATGAGCTCCTTATACCCTATCGCCTGGGCACAGGTCGCAAGGCCGCCTGTCTCATACACTTCCCTGCACTCGCTCACAAGACCCATGTTCAGCATCTTGTCCACTCTCAGGTCTATCCTGTCGTAGAGCATCTGCCTGTCAGAAAATGTGAGCCCGAAGATCAGCGCATTATAGGGGCTTTCTTCACGCCTGCTGTTTATCTTATGCACCGAGATCGGAACGCCCGTCTTTTCATAGACCTCCAGCGCCCTTATAACTCTTGGGGTGTTGTTCTCGTGGACCTTTTGCGCGGTCTCGGGGTCTATCAGCCTGAGCTTTTCCCACAGGGCGTGATTGCCTTTTTCAGAAAGCTCAGCCTCCAGCCTTGCCCTGAGGACGGGGTCTCCTGCGGTATCGTCAAAGAGGATATTATCCACAAGAGAGCTGATATAAAGGCCTGTCCCTCCGCAGATGACCGGCAGCCTTCCGCGGGAGCTGATATCTCTTATCTTCTCACCGGCAAGCTTTACATAATCGGCGACCGAGAACGGCTTGTCAGGCTCCAGAAAGTCTATCAGATGGTGCGCAACTGCACACATCTCTTCGGCGGTGGGCTTTGCGGTAGCTATACTAAGACCCTTGTAGATCTGCATAGAATCGGCCGAAACTATCTCCGCGCCCAACTGCTTTGCAAGCGCGACAGAGACAGCCGTCTTGCCCGAAGCGGTAGGCCCTGCTATAACTATGAGGGGTATCTTATCGTCCATTGTCTGTCATTCCTCATACTATGCGCCGAAACTGCTTCTCAATGTCTCTTTTTGAAAGCTTTATGATAACAGGCCTGCCGTGAGGGCAATACCTTATGTCATCATTTTCATACACAGCTTCGAGAAGAGCCTGAAGCTCGGCAATGGTGTTATTGTCATTGGCTTTTATCGCCGCCTTGCAGGCGACAGAATGGTAAAGGTCATCAAAGATCTCTACCTGCGGGTTCATCTTATTGTCGATGAGGTTTTTCGCAAGCTCACAGATGACCTCGGTGGGGTCATTGTCACCCATTATGATAGGCACGCCCTTTATCGCGACATTCGGCGCTTCATCGGGCTCTACCTCAAAGCCGAGAACGGCTATCTTGTCTAAATTCTCACAGATAGCGTCATATTCGTCATAGGACAGCAGCACAGTTATCGGCTCCAGCAGATACTGCGGCTGAAGATTGTTCGCATCGTCCTTTATCTGCTCGAAAATATATCTTTCGTGCGCAGCGTGCTTGTCCATAAGTATCATCTCATTGCCGCACTGAGCTACCACAAAGGTCTTGAAAAGCTCTCCCACCACTACGGGCTTAGGAGTCTCCTTCTTTGCGTACTCAATGGTCACGGGCTGCTTTTTCTCAAAGGACTGCGCACTTATGAACTTAAAGCTGTCCTCCGGGATATCTGGCTGCACAGGCTCTGCAGGTGCGGAAGGCACGCTAGCAGTCTCTTTAGCGGACGCCTGCTCAGCAATGTCATTATCCTCATTCAGCTGGGAAAGGAAGATATCCTCGCCCTGCTTTGCACGCGCTATCTCAGTCTCGGAAAGCTTTTTAAGCTCGATATGCTGCGACGGGATATCAGCCTGCGGTGCGTGTACGGCGGCTGCTTTCACGGGTGCGGGCTGAGGGTTTTCAGCCTTTGTCACCTGCGGTGCAGGCTCAGATGAAAAGCGCAGCTGCTCGCCGGTATTCTGAGGGGGAATGTTAAAAAGGTCATTGTCTGAAAAATTCCTGCCGTTGTCAAGGCGCATCTTATTCGGCGAATCGTGCATAAGAAGAGAATTCTTCACCGCAAAGAACACGGCCTCGTGCAGAAGCTTTTCATTTGAGAACCTGACCTCTGTTTTGGTCGGGTGAACGTTTACGTCTACAGTGTTCGGGGGCACATCTATAAACAGCACACACGCAGGGAACTTTCCTACCATGATCTGGTTGCGGTAAGCCTCCTCAAGTGCGGCCGCCAGTGCCTTTGACTTTATATATCTGTTATTTACAAAGAAAAACTGAAACCTTCTGTTCGGCTTTGAGGAAAGCGGCTTTACGGTATAACCTGTTATCCTCATTCCCTGATAGGTGTAGTCTACCTCCATAAGAGATGAGGCAAATTCTCTGCCGCAGACGGAATACACTGCAGAATATATCTTGCCGTCTCCTGCGGTGAGGAGCTCGGTCTTGTTATCTCTGATGAATTTGAAGGAGACCTCCGGGTGAGACATTGCTATCTTTGAGACAAGGTCAGCGGCGGCATTGCCCTCTGAAACGTCTTTTTTAAGAAATTTCAGTCTTGCAGGCACATTGTAGAAAATATCCCTGACGGTAAAGGTGGTGCCGTCGGGGCAGCCGCTTTCTTCAAAGGCGGTCTCGTTCGCGCCCTCTATCGCGTAATGTGTGCCGTAATCGTCCTCGCGCCTTTTGGTGAGGACATCTACCCTTCCCACAGCACAGATAGACGCCAGCGCCTCACCTCTGAAGCCGAGCGTCATAATGCTGTCAAGGTCCTGCTTCTCGCTTATCTTGCTTGTCGCATGACGAAGAAAAGCTGTAGGCAGCTCGTCTCTTGATATGCCTTTTCCGTTATCGGTAACTCTGATATAGGTGCGGCCGCCGTTTTTTATCTCAACGGTGATAACGCTCGCACCTGCGTCTATTGAGTTTTCAAGAAGCTCCTTGATTATCGAGGCAGGCCTGTCTATGACCTCGCCTGCGGCAATAAGCTCGGAGACCTCCTTGCTCAACACTTTTATCTCTGACATCTGTTCTCCTGTTCTATGGCTTGCGCCGGCTATATCAGGCTTATTATCTCACTGATGAACGCTCTCAGCTCCGCATCTGACATCTCGTCGATATCGGTCTTTCTGAGCCTGTTGAGTATCAGCTGGTCGGCAAGCCTGTCAAATGACACCTGGGATTCTTCCTTGCTTGCCAGTGCTTCGAGCTTTTCGCGGTTTGCCTTTTCAAGCTCTTCGAGCAGTTCGTCTGCTCTGGTGATTATCTTTCTGGGCAGCCCTGCAAGCTTTGCCACTTCTATTCCGTAGCTCTCGTCAGCGCCGCCTCTTACTATCTTTCTCAGAAACTTTATATCAGAGCCCTGCTTTTTAACGGCCACAGAGTAGTTCACCACTCCGTCTAGCTCGTCCTCAAGGGCTATGAGCTCATGATAATGTGTTGCAAAAAGGGTCTTGCAGCCAAGCCCCTTGTGCCCGACTATGTATTCAGCCACCGATCTCGCGATCGATATGCCGTCAAAGGTCGAGGTGCCGCGCCCTACCTCATCAAGGATAACAAGGCTGTTTTTAGTTGCGTGCTTCACAATGTCTGCGACCTCGCTCATCTCCACCATGAAGGTTGACTGCCCTGCCGTCAGATCGTCTGACGCGCCTATCCTTGTGAATATCTGATCCACCACCGAGAGCCTTGCGTGCTCCGCCGGAACGAAGCAGCCTATCTGCGCCATAAGGCAGATAAGGGCCGTCTGTCTCATATAGGTCGATTTACCCGACATATTAGGCCCTGTGACTATAGCCATTCTGTTGGCGGTAAGATCAAGGTAGGTGTCGTTCGGCACGAACACCTCATTCTGCTGCAAAAGCTCAACAACGGGGTGTCTGCCCTTTTTGATCTCGATAACTCCGTCAACGGTGATCTCGGGCTTGGTGTAATTATTGCTCAGCGCAGCCGCCGCAAACGAGCACAGCACGTCTGTCAGGGCGATAGCGTTGGCAGTCTGCTGCACTTGCTTAACCTTAGTGGCGGTAAAGTCAACTATCTCCGCAAATATCTCCTGCTCAAGAGACAGTATCTTGTCATTTGCACCGAGGATAGTGTTCTCGGCGTCTTTAAGCTCCTGAGTTATAAATCTCTCACAGTTTGCAAGGGTCTGCTTTCTGATATAGGTATCCGGCACAAGGTCATAATATGACTTCGTGACCTCGATATAGTAGCCGAACACTCTGTTATAGCCGACCTTCAGGTTCTTGATGCCTGTTTTCTCCCGCTCTCTTTCGGCTATATCCTCTATTATCTGTTTTCCGCCGCCTCTTATACCTCTGAGCTCATCGAGCTGCTCGTTAAAGCCGTCCCTGATGACCTCACCGTCCTTTACATTTACGGGCGGTTCATCGACTATGGCATTTTCTATCAGCTGTGCCATATCTGAAAGAGTTGAGATATTCTCATTATTTGAAGCTATAAGCTTTGCCGAAAAGCCGCTCAGAAGATCTTTTATTACTGGCAGGCGCTGCGCCGTCATCATCAGCGCGATAAGATCCTTGGGATTTGCTCTTTTGAACATCACCTTGGTCATAAGGCGCTCAAGATCGTAAGCTCCCCTCAATGCCTCCTGCAGCTCCGACAGCTCCACCGGGGAATCGACCAGCTGCTCTACAGCATCGAGCCTTTCGATTATCCTCGCGGGGTTTATGAGAGGCTGCTCTATCATAGCTCTGAGCATTCTTTTGCCCATTGATGTTCTCGTGTTGTCAAGCACTCCCAGCAGAGAGCCCTTCTTCTCCTTGCTCCTGAGAGTTTCGGTAAGCTCCAGGTTCTTTCTTGCAGTGTAGCCGATCGTCATCATCATATCGCCTTCGTGCAGCCTCACATCTGAGAACCTGCCGACAAGCTGCTTCTGCGTTCTGAATATATAGGTGAACAGTCCGCACAGGGCAGACTCCTCCGCACTGAACACTGATATCCTGTCCCTTATGGAATTGAAGGTATCCTCTGTTATCTGAGGTATCACCTCATGGATATGCTTGACAAGAAGAAAATCCTCGTCAGAAAGCATCTGAGATCTTGCTTTCAGTCTCAGTGAGATGAACTCATTGAGATCTTTATCATCAGCTGCGTGAGCATTCATCAGTATCTCAGCCGGATCAAAGCGCGAGAGCTCATTTATCACAGGGTCTCTGAGCTTTTTCCCCTCAAACGCAAAAAGGTGTACCTCACCCGTTGAGACATCGGCAAAGCAGAGCCCTGCACTGCCGCCCTCTTCGCTGAGGTATACGCACGCAAGAAAATTATTCACGGATTCATCTAGCATGGAGCTGTCGATGAGCGTTCCGGGAGTTACGACCCTTACTACCTCTCTGGGAACCATGCCCTTGCAGGTGGCAGGGTCGGCCGTCTGCTCACAGATAGCCACGCTGTAGCCAAGATCAACGAGCTTTTTGATATATACCTCGCTTGCATGATGAGGCACTCCGCACATGGGCGCTCTCTCATCAAGGCCGCAGTCGCGCCCCGTAAGGGTAAGACCCAGAGCCTCGGAAACGGTCACGGCATCATCAAAGAACATCTCATAGAAATCTCCGAGCCTGTAAAAGATAACATGACCCGAATACTGCGCTTTTACTTCAAGATAATGCCTCATCATAGGAGACAGCTTTTTAAGCTCCTCCTCGGTTATAGACGCTATAGTTTTTGCATTGTTCCCCATCACTTATCACCTCACTTAGTTTTTTGAAAACGGGATCAGCCGCAGCCGCTGCAGCCTGCACAGCTGCCTGAACAGCTCTGCGGAGGTGTTTCGGGGCAGGTCTCGGGGTCTTCGCCCTGTGATGCCTGAGAAACTATATAGTTTACCGAGGTGATGAGCTTTGAGAGCTCGTCCTTAGCCTCATAGAATTCTATCATCTTGGGCATTTCCATAATGGTTTTATACATTTGCTGTATCTCGGCATTGAGCTCTTTGAGCTTTTCGGTATCATTGCCGTTTTTTCTCATCTCCTCGCCGAGCTCGGCACGCTTCATATTGAACTTTCCTATCTCGTTCTGTATCTCGGTGTCGGTATCATTAAGAGTGCAGGCGTCCATATATCTGATATACCTTTCGTCCTGCTGTATCACCTTTCCGAGCTCTCTCGCCATTTCAATTACGTCCATATCGTCTATCCCTCAGGGGATATCCTCCTCTCGATCTTTTAATTTTCCTTCAAGCGCCCAGTTCATAGCCTTAACTATGTCAACGCTCACAAATTTACCTGTCAGGCTCTTATCGCCCTTAAATTCAACAATAATATCCTCATCGCTTTTTCCGGTGAGCCAGCCCTCGCCTTTTCTGCCCTCACCTGTAGGCAGCACCCTGAGCGTTCTTCCGACGAAGCGCCCCAGCCACTGTGAGGTCACCTCTCTCTGCTCTAAGATAAGCTCTCTCAGCCAGAGACCCTTCTGCTTGTCGGAAATATCATCGGGCAGCTTTGCGGCAGGTGTGCCGCTGCGCCTTGAATAGACAAACGAATAGATATTATCGTATTTGACTTTTTTTATAAGCTCCTTCGTCTCACAGAACTCCTCATAGCTCTCCCCCGGGAAGCCGACTATAAGGTCAGTCGTGAACGAAAAATCAGGAGCTTTCTTTCTGGCATAGTCTATTATCTCCAGATACTTCTCCACCGTATATCTGCGGTTCATCGCCTTCAGTATCCTGTCGGAGCCTGCCTGCACGGGCAGATGAAGGTGTTTGCAGATCTTATCGCATTCAAGGATAGTGTCTATCAGATCAAAGCCTGCGTCCTTCGGGTGGCTCGACATGAACCTTATACGGAAATCTCCCTCGATCTCATTTATCTGCCGCAGAAGTGCCGTGAAGCCATAGCTGTATGAATTGACGTTCTGCCCCAGCAGCATTATCTCCTTATACCCGTCCCGAACGAGGCCTTTCACCTCTTCGATGACCTTTTCGGGCTTTCTGCTTCTCTCGCGCCCGCGCACATAGGGCACGATACAGTATGTGCAGAAATTGTTGCAGCCATACATTATCGGCACGAATGCCTTTATCTTATCGTCTCTCAGCTGTACGAGATCTTCGTTGATGTCACCGTACCTGTCAGACTGATTGAACACCCTTTTGTGCTCTCCTGCCGCCTCCCAGAGCATTTCGTAAAACTCTCCGTAGGCAAACGTTCCGAACACCAGATCAACATACCTGTAAGACTCCTTCACCTTTTCGGCAACGTGCTTCTGCTGAGCCATACAGCCGCATATGCCTATGATGAGCTCAGGCCTTTTCTCCTTGAGCTTTTTGAGCTGTCCTAAGTTGCCGAATACTCTGTCCTCAGCGTTTTCTCTCACGGCGCAGGTGTTATATATTATCAGTGCAGCGTCATCGGGCTTGTCCGTAAAGCCGAAACCTATGTTCAAAAGCATACCTTTCAGCTTTTCGCCGTCGCTCACATTCTGCTGACAGCCGTAGGAATGCACGAACGCCAGCGGCTTGTGACCCTCATAGCGCTCATATTCCAGAGCCTTTCCCAGCAGCAGTTCCTGCGCAGACACTTTATTTTCCGTTGTGACAGCTGTCATCCTATCCCCCGTTCCCGGCCGCCAGAGCCCCTGTTATACAAAAGGGCACACTGTCCGACTATACTATTATAAAACTTTTTGCCTTTTTTGTCAACAGCAGATGCAAGAGGTGAGGCGGTATGTCCCCGGCAAATCATCGCTATGTTTGCTTTGCGACGCCTTTTCCCGCTTCTGCCCTGCTAACACATTCGGGGAAGGATCATTATGATGACCCCTCCCCGATCTTATCTTATTTAGCTGCGCCGTACTGCGCCCTGTAGGCCTTCATGCTGTCAAGATACTCTCTTCCCTCAACAACTCCGTCCTCGATAGCCTTTATGATGTCCTCCATAGTGACGATAGAATATACCTTCACGCCGAAATCCTCGTAAGCCTGATCCACCGCTGAAAGCTCCGTATCGAGAGCCTTTTCCTGACGGTCAACGGTTATCACCATTCCGGTGACGTCAACATCTGCCGCACTTTTCAGCTTGGGCATCGACTCTCTGAGCGCCTTGCCCGAGGTCATAACGTCATCGATTATTATCACCTTTTCGCCGTCCGCCAGCTTCTTGCCGACGAACATTCCGCCCTCGCCGTGATCCTTAGCCTCTTTCCTGTCAAAGCAGTAGGAAGCGTCGATGCCATATTTTTTGCTGAGAGCTATGACCGCCGACACTGCGAGCGGTATTCCCTTATAGGCAGGACCGAACAGTGTCTCGACCTCTATCTTGTTATCGGCAATGCAGTCAGCGTAGAATTCTCCCAGTCTGCCGAGCTGTTCGCCTGTTCTGTAGTTTCCGCAGTTGATGAAATAGGGCGCCTTTCTTCCGCTTTTGAGAGTGAACTCCCCGAAGGTGAGCACTCCGCAGTCAACCATAAACCTGATGAATTGTTCCTTATAAGTCATATATATCTTCCTTTCAAATTATTGTCAGATCACTAGCCTACCACTCGATATCCGCTATATCGGCAGGGTGTTCGTTAAGAGATACGTTCTCTATCCTGCTGCTGCGGACCGTAATTACTCTGTCGGCAACGGGCGCTATCGCTGAATTGTGCGTTATAACGACTACCGTTACGCCGTCATTGCGGCAGGTGTCATACAGAAGCTTCAGTATCGTTTTTCCGGTGTTATAGTCAAGTGCCCCAGTAGGCTCATCGCAGAGGAGAAGCTTAGGATTTTTTGCAAGCGCCCTTGCAATGGACACCCTCTGCTGCTCACCGCCCGAAAGCTGAGACGGGAAATTGTTCATCCTCTCCCCCAGCCCTACGCGCTCCAGCACCTCGGCAGGGTCACGCGCGTTCTTGCATATCTGAGACGCCAGCTCAACGTTTTCCTTCGCGGTAAGGTTGCCCACCAGATTGTAAAACTGGAACACGAACCCGATATCATACCGACGGTAAGCCGTAAGCCTTTTTTTGCCGTATGCCGATATCTCATCACCGTCAACAAAGATATGCCCTGAGGTCACAGTATCCATACCGCCCAGCATATTCAGGATAGTGGTCTTGCCTGCACCGCTGGCACCTACCACCACCGCGAACTCGCCCTTTTCTATCTCGAACGAGACACCGTCCGCAGCATTTATACTGACCTCGCCCATATTGTAGGTCTTATAAACGTTATCGAAACTAACAAAAGCCATAAGGACCTCCTGCCAAAGCAATAACAAACGAAAATGTCTGCCGTTTATTATAATACCATACCGGCGCTGATTTTGCAAGAGCATTGTAAAAAAATATATGATAAATGATTAACGCTATTGACAAATGTTTAACAAGGGAGTATACTGTAAGCATGAAGAGTAAGGATATGTACGTTAAGTGTCGTGCGAACGGAGAGTTGTCGGACGAACGAAAAGTCGTTAGCGACTTGCGATTCATATTCTGCATCTCGCTTCATGTGACATCTAAGCGCTTCCTTTCTTGTCGTATGAACGAGGGGGGAGGTTTTTTTATGGATAAAAATTCTAAGCTCGGAACAGAACTCAGACTGTTCAGGTCAACAAAGGTGCTGGCCGCATCAAGCCTGCTGATAGCTATGAGCATAGTGCTCGGAAAGGTGCTGGCTGTCAACATCGGTGACAGCATAAGGATAAGCTTTGAAAATCTGCCTATAATGGTGGCAGGGTATTTCTTCGGTCCTGCTATCGGGCTGGCAGTGGGTGCGAGTGCTGACATTGTAGGCTGCCTGATAGTCGGCTACAGCATTAACCCGATCATAACGGTAGGCGCTGCCTCTGTCGGTTTTTTTGCAGGGCTTTTAGGCCGTGACAGCCGCATAAACAAAAAGCTCATAAAGGCCTATGCTGCTGTAGGCTGTGCACACCTGATAGGCTCCGTGCTGATAAAATCGTTCGGTATGAGGGTGTATTTTCATACGCCGTTCAGCGTTCTTGCACTGAGACTGCCCTTATATATGGCTATAACCGCCGCTGAGGGCTATGTGGTGTATCTGCTCAGCAGCAGCAAGGTGTTTATGTCTCAGCTTGAAAGAGTGTCCAGAAAATGAAGCCTGAGGAAGCTTACGCCTGTCTTGAAAGGGCTGCGTCCCGAGGGAGCAGGCTGGGACTTGAAAGAGTAACTCAGCTATCTCAGATACTTGAGCAGCCGCAGGAGAAGATACCGGTGATACACATTGCCGGCACAAACGGCAAGGGCTCCGTATCAGCGATGATCTGCGCGGTGCTCACTGCGGCAGGATATAAAACGGGCTGCTTTTGCTCCCCTGCTCTGACAGATATCAGAGACAGCTTTATGATAAACGGTGAGGTCATCAGCGAAGAGACTTTCTGCAGGGTGATCGAAAAAGTCAGTTCAGCTGCTGAGCAGATGAGTGACAAGCCCACACAGTTTGAGATCATCGCGGTGAGTGCTTACTGCTGTTTTTTTGACTCGGGCTGCGACATAGCTGTTATAGAATGCGGAATGGGCGGCGACCTTGATGCCACGAACATTGTAAGCGCTCCGCTGCTCTCGGTCATAACGAACGCCGCACTTGACCACACTGCCTTTCTCGGCAGCACGGCTGAGGAGATAGCCTTTCACAAGGCAGGTATCATAAAAAAAGGCAGGCCTGTTGTCTTCGGCGGCGAGGACGGTGAGACTCTGCGCGTAATAGAGAAAAGAGCGAAGGCGCTTGATTCTCCCCTGCGCACGACCGATCGCTCAGCTTTGAAAGTGATATCTCAGGATACGGATAAGACTGTACTGGAATATAAACAAAGCGGAGAGCTGACGGTCTCTCTTTCGGGGACATATCAGGCGGTGAACGCTGCCACAGCGCTTGAAGCTCTGGACATACTGAAAGAGGAAGGGCTCGATATTTCCCGGGAAATGACAGCCGAGGGGCTTCTGAACGTGCGCCACAGAGGCAGGTTTGAAACGCTCCTCACCGAGCCGCTGACGATCTTTGACGGTGCGCACAATCCTGACGGGCTGCGTGAAGCTGTCAAAAGTATCAAGCGGTATTTTGACACCCCCGTGATCGTGCTTATGGGCGTTATGGCAGATAAGGAATATAAGCTCTACCCCGAAATGCTGAAAGACTGCACGTACAGCCTTTTTGCTGTAAGGCCTGACAACGCCAGGGCTCTTGACCCGAAGATACTGGCAGATGTATTCTCAGAGCACGGCATACCGGCCGCAGCCTATGAGGACATATCACAGGCGCTGAACGACGCAATAGCCCTTGCAAAGCAAAAAAAGCTGCCGCTGATGATAATTGGCAGCCTTTATATGTACAAACAGATAAGAGAACTGACAGATAAAAAGACCTGAGGAGATTTTCCTCAGGCCTTTTGTTATGCGTAGCATCTTATTATTATATAAGCCGTATATGCACAGTAGCAAAGCACCATAACTATGCCCTCTGCACGGTTCACTTCTTCCTTTGTCTTTGCGAAGATAAGCGTCATCACCGCAACTCCGATAAGGATAAGTGTGTCGATCACGAGATCGGGGTCTACCTTGATAGGCGACAGCGACGAAGCTATACCCAGAATGAACAGGATATTGAAGATCGATGAGCCTATTGCATTGCCGAGAGCTATTCCGGCGTTGCCCTTTTTTGCAGCCACCACCGAGGTGACAAGCTCAGGCAGTGAAGTGCCTATCGCAACAATAGTCAGGCCGACAAGCGTTTTCGACATTCCAAGCTGCTCCGCAATCTTGCTGGCGTTGTCAACTACGAGATCACCGCCGAAGATTATAGCGGCAACTCCGCCGATGATGTAGATAACGCTCCTCGGAACGGACATTATCTTTACGTCATCAGCAGCGACCCTGTTTTTAAGGGCGCTCCTAACAACTATCACGATGTAGGCGATTATTCCGAGCAGCAGAAGTATGCCCTCGATGCGTGTGATATAACCGTTCTTGCCCTTGCCGAAATTATAAATCATTGCAAAGAGAATGGCAGTTACCGCAACGTTCCACCACATATCGCGCTTTAGCATCTCCTTAGGTGTTGGCACCGCTTTCACTATGGAACAGACGCCAATTACCATCAGAAGATTGAACATATTTGACCCGATGACATTGCCGAGCGATATATCAGCATTGCCCGAAAGGCCCGAGGTGATACTTACAGCAGCCTCAGGGCAGCTTGTGCCTATAGAGACGATAGTAAGACCTATCACCACAGAAGGCACTTTGAGTATCCCCGCAACAGAGGACGAGCCGTCAACAAAAAAATCGGCTCCTTTGATAAGCAGGACGAAGCCCAATATCAACAATAAATACGGCAGCATAAATGCTCCTCCTTCCATACTGCAGCAGGGCATAAAAACAGACCCTTACTGCATAACAATAATGCAATAAAAGTCTCGTTACTGACATAGGTCGGGACACCGCCCGGCTTTCCGAAGATGACCTTAGGTAAAGCGTGCTGACGAACGGCATCACGGTCAAAGACCGCTAACTACTCCCTGTTATCGTTTTGTATTATAGCACTTTTATAACCTCTTGTCAAGTGAAAAACCGCAAAAAAATGCCGCCTAATTAAAAGGCAGCATTTTTGCTTGTTGCAAAACTCATTTTTAGTTCTACGTACAGGAAGCCTGCCAATTCAATAGATGTATATTCGCCTTGTTAGGGGGCTTTCCAGCAGCTACTACGTCTGCTGCACGCTCACCTAACGACCCCTTCGGACAAATAATAAAAAGCCAACATACTGAAATGCCGCCACAAAAAAGGGCGGCATTTTTATTATTTCTCGTCATACCTCTCGTCGATCACTCTTGCGGTCTTCTTCATGCTCCTCGGGAGGACACCTATCTCCACTACCTTTACTATAGGGGTGAAGCCGATAACGCTCTTTACCTTATCCGTGATGCGCTTTGCCAGGCCTGCAAAGTCAACATCACCCGTAGACTCAACATAGATACGCATTGTGTCCTTGCCGTCAAGGTGAGATATCCTTATCTGATACTCGCTCGAGATCTCCTTGAACGAACCCAGTATCTCCTCGATCTGGCTCGGGAACACGTTGACGCCCTTTATCTTCATCATATCGTCAGTACGTCCCATTATCGTATCAATTCTCGGGTACGACCTGCCGCACGGGCACTCACCGGGGATTATCCTTGAAAGGTCATGCGTCCTGTATCTGATGAGCGGCGCACCCTCCTTGACGAGAGTCGTAATAACTATCTCGCCCTGCTCTCCGTCCGGAACAGGCTCACCCGTCTTCGGATCAATGATCTCCAGATAGATATAATCGTCCCAGTAATGCATACCAGTGTTGTGCTCACAGTTGATCCCTATTCCTGGGCCGTATATCTCGGTCAGGCCGTAAATATCATAAAGCTCTATACCAAGAGAATCCGCTATCCTGTCACGCATCTTCTTGCTCCAGCGCTCAGAGCCGATAACGCCCTTTTTAAGATGTATCTTATCCTTGATGCCGCGCTTTTCGATCTCCTCTGCCAGAAGCAGCGCATAGCTCGACGTTGAGCAAAGCACCGTGCTCTTCATCGACTGCATCATCTCAAGCTGCTTTTCAGTATTTCCCGGCCCCATAGGTATAGCCATAGCGCCCAGCTTTTCACAGCCGTTCTG
>CACXFU010000014.1 GCA_902767035.1 uncultured Ruminococcus sp. | reverse complement strand
TACAGCCTCTCTCAGACCGTCGATACGGTATTCCATCTTGTCAGAGACCTCAGCTGTAGGCATATCTGTCTCAACAGCCTTGCCTGAATCATATCTGTAAGCCTTCATCTCTATGAGATTAACATAAGAAACTATCTTTCTGTCGGCAATTACAGGTACTACAACAGGGCAAACGGTAGGACCGAACTCAGCCTTTAACTGTGTGAGAACGTTATTGAAGTTTGCGTTGTCATCATCAAGCTTTGTAACAACGAACATTGCAGGCTTGCCCATTGCCTTTGCGTGGTCGTAAGCCTTATGTGTGCCGACCTTTACGCCTGACTTCGCAGAAACTGTAATGAGCACACAGCCGCTGGCAAAAATGCCCTCGATCTCCTCGCCCTCATAATCAAAAAGGCCGGGAGTGTCGAGCAGGTTGACCTTGTAGGTGCCTGTCTCAAGTGATGAAAGAGATGTATATACTGAGCACTTTCTCGTGATCTCATCGGGATAGTAGTCTGAAACCGTATTTCCGTCAAGAACCTTTCCGAGCCTGTCGGTCGCGCCGCTCTTGAAAAGCAGTGCCTCGGTAAGTGACGTCTTGCCAGAGCCTGCATGGCCTGCTATGGCAATGTTCTTGATCTTCGTGCTGTCATATTTTTTCAATTTGATCGCTCCTGTTCTTATATGGATTTTACGGTCAGGCTGGCTGGACTGCGATCAGTCACGGATCGCCCTGAATTGTCAAAATGCACAAAATGAGTTGACCGTACTATATAATTATATACCATTTCTTCAAAAAATTCAATAGGTTAAAGAAAAAACTTTTTCGTAAATATGAACAATTTTTATTCTTATTTACATACAAAGTACACAAAAATGCCCCTCCCGGCGATTGACAAGCAGGGTATTTTGTGGTATAATGATTACAATTCAGTTACACAGACTATCTGAACGGAGAACAAAATGAAAAAGCATTATGCAGTAAAAAAAGCGGCTGCGCTATGTGCGGCCTTTATAATAGCGCTGAGTGCGTTTTCAGATGCCGGAAGCGGCAGGCAGACGCCGGTAAGCGCCGACAACGGAAATTATAACGAGCAGCTTGAAGAGCTTAAAGAGCAGCAGGCTGAGCTTGATGAGAAAATTGCGGCGGCTGATGAAAAGCTTGCAAAGGAAAAGGATAATTTTGCGGCCTTGCAGGAAAAGTACAACGCGCTCAATGACAAGATAGAGAGCGTGAACGCTTACGCGCTGGAGCTTGAATACGAGATGGCCGAGCTTGACGGAAAGCAGCTGAAGACCTCTGCCGAGATAGAGGAGCATGAGGAGACTATCAGCGTGCTGAAGGAAGCTTATATGCAGCGTATCAGGACGCTTTACATCGCAGGCGGCACGAACACCTATGCTGATGTGATAATAGATTCGGGCGACTTTTTTGACGTACTGATGAGGACTGAGCTCGTTACCAGAGTGGCTAAGCATGACAAGCAGGAGCTTGATGCTCTGCTTGATGAATATCATAAGCTGCAGGCATCCAAGGCACTGCTCGAGGATGAGCTTGTGGCACTTGCAGAGAAAACTCAGGAGTATTCGGACAAACAGCTGGAGCTTGCCAACGAGCAGGCTGAGCTTGTTAAGCTCGAAGAGGAATCGGGAGAGCTTATAGGTGAACTGCAGGCAGGCAGGGACGAGTTGAGTGCAAGCTACGACTACGTTACGGGAGAATATGCAAAGGTATCGTCGCTGGCGGCAACTACGACTGCGGCGACTACGACCACTGCCGGAACGACGGCAGGCGCGGTGACTTCACAGACTGCGGCGCCAGATGACCCTGCCGACACAAAGGCGACGACCACTACAAAGAAGACTGCCGAGGAGCCTGCGCCGTCACAGACGACAACGGCAGCACCCTCGCAGACAACTACCGCCGCCCCTGTTACCACAACGACAAAGCCTGCAACAACAACCAAGGCGACCACAAAGGCCACTACGACCACAGCTGCGCCGGCACCTGTACAGACAGGAGATTCAAGCAAGATAAATACTGTGCTTTCGTATGCTAAGAGCAATGTCGGCGGAAGATATGTATGGGGCGGAGCAAGCTACAGAGCCTGCGACTGCTCGGGACTGGTGATGCTGTCATTTGCGCAGGCGGGCTACAATCTGCCTCACTATGCGGCATCTCAGGCAAATTACGGAACGACGGTACCCTACAGCAATATGCAGCCGGGTGACGTCATCTTCTTCGGCGGGTCAAGCTATTCGAGCATATATCACGTGGCTATCTACATAGGCAACGGAATGATGGTCCACGCACAGAACTCGGCAACGGGAATAGTTATCTCAAACGTTGCAACGTTCTCATACTACGGAAACCCGATAACGGTCATTAAAAGAATGCTGTAAAATAAAGCTCTGTTCTGAAAATGAACAGAGCTTGTTTTATTATTCACTGTCTGAGCTTTCGGCTGACGATCCTGTGTCAGTCTGCTCATCGTCTATGAAAATTATCCGCGCAAGGTCTGAAAAGTCGTCCTCGTGAAGCTCTTCGCCGTCTTTTACGAGCCGCTCCAGAGAAAGGCTCTGATATGCGTAGCCGTCATAGCCCACGGAAAAGACTACCTCATACTGCGCCCCGTCATGCTCACCCGTAGCCGTTATCTCCCATACGGTGTCAGCGGTTTTCTCGTTCGACCACGCGGCATCATCGCCGAGATAGGCCGTAACACAATCACCTATCACCCTTGCAGATGTACCCGTGAAATTATCGAGCGAGCCGACATTAGTGTTCTGCACCGAAACGGTAAGATAGTCACCGTCGATGCTGATGCTCCTGACAAAGCCATTTAGCACCAGAGCCATCAGGCAAACGAATGCGCACAGAGCGCACTTTAAAATGTCACGGCCGCAAAGGCGCTCACGCTTCATAACATAAACCGGGAACAGCCATATCCACAGCCTCAGCTTTGAGGTATCGTACCCGCTCTTTGAAACGAGGTGCAGATCAATAAGCTCCGCTATGAGCATTGAAACAACGCACCCTATCCAGAGTGCCGCGCCCACTATATAAGAGCCTGCATACCTCTCGAGGAACAGCCCGAAGACAGGAGCTATGCACACGTACCAGAGAGCGCCACTGTTAAGTTCAAGCCGCCTGAGCGTGTATTCAGGCTGCCCGAGATATATTTCATTTTCCATTGTACCATCTCAAATCATTGTTTTTATTGAGTATAACATAAATCCAAGAAAAAGTAAAGGGTGCTCGCCGGTGCTCGCCGGTGCTCACCGCACGGCTGGGCATACGCCGTAGTGAGCGTGGACTATTAGTTTTGTTTCCGCTGATTTTCAATAGTTTTGAAGGCTTTTATTTACGCTCAAATTCAGTGCTTAATTTTCTTCTTAGTTCCACGCTCTATTAGGGGGCTTTCCAGCAGCGACTGCGTCGTTGCACGCTCACCTAACGGCCCCTTCGGGTGCATATCTATAAAAATGAGCGAACAACGGCGCAGTTAAATCTTTCCCAAGGTTCGCGCAGCGTTACGAACTTATAGCTTCAAGCAAAACTCTCACCCTCCCCTCCGCGGGAGGGCTATTGGTCTATTAGTCCGCAGCTACTGAAAGTGGGGTGGGGGAAGCGGTGCAGGGGCTAGCCCCTGCAGAAAAAGCCCGTGAAGATCAACTCACGGGCTTTTCCATCATTAAGGAAGTATAGAAAAATATATGAAGAAAACTCAAAACATCGAAATGATGTCTTATCTGATGATATTATACTAACCTGCTTTTGTGATAGTTTTATGTAAGAATTGAGATGATTCGGAAAAACTTATCTCAATGAGGCATAGTGTACTACTATATGCCGCTGGGCTCCGCTGTCAAAGTCTTTGCCTTTGATGTCGGCACCGTTGCGGCTCATAAGCTCCGCACAGATAATACCGTCAAGAGAAAGCCTGACAGTCTCATGGCCGTCACACATGACGACAAGCTTTTCATCGTCTACCGAGATGCCGCCGACCCTTCCGATGACGGTCTCCTCGGGGCCTTTTCTCTCTACCACATAGACTATGCGCTTGTTGTTATACTGCGCCGCATCTGAGGCCGTATTCTTTTTTCTTGAAAACAGTCCCATAGGTCAGCTCTCCTCAATAAGTGCTTCAAGCTCCCCTGCCAGCCTTGACACGGGCAGCCCTACCACATTGAAAAAGTCTCCGTCAATACCCTCTACCATAAGAGAGCCAAGCCCCTGTATGCCGTATGCGCCTGCCTTGTCAAAGGGCTCACCGCTTTTGAGGTAAACGTCTATATCCTCATCGCTGAGAGGCTTGAAGATGACCTCGGTGACCTCACTGAACGAGCGCTTTTTGCCCTTATATGCGAGAGTTACGCCCGTTATCACCTTATGCCCTTTGCCGGAGAGGTTTCTGAGCATTCTTTCAGCGTCTGCCTTATCGGCAGGCTTGCCCATTACCTCGCCGCCGCAGATAACGACGGTATCACAGCCGATAACTATGCTGTTATCATAGACCTGAGCTATACAGCTGCATTTGATATCGGAAAGCAGCTGAGCGGTATCCTCAGCAGGAGTGCCGTCAGGTACGGTCTCTTCGCTGTCTGACGGAATGACCCTGAAGCTGTCGCAGATAAGCTCCAACAGCTCTTTTCTTCTCGGAGATGCAGATGCAAGGATAACATCATACCCTGCTATTTTGTTAATTATGCTTAATGACACATTATCACCCTATTAAGGCAAAAGGCAGCCTTATGCTGCCCGTTGCTGATTTTTTGTTTTATCAGAGCATTGAACCGCATAAGGAGCAGAACTTCATATCAGCAGGCTCCTTGTGGCCGCATTCCGAGCAGAAGATGAATTTCTGGGGCTCGGGAACTGTTTCGGCGTTCTTTATGTTCTGTACAATCTGGTCTGAGATCTTCCTTACGTTCTCCTGCTTGGTCTCCTCCGCAGGTGACATAGGTGCAGGCTCGCTGTCCGCAGCAGGTGTCTCCTCGGGCTCAGGCTGAGCTTCTACGCTCTCGGCTGCCTTCTCAGGCTCCTCAAGCGCGGAGATATCCTTAGCGATTATAGTAGGAGCGAACATAGGGTCGTCCTCGGGAACGGTCTCAGGCTGAGGTGCTTCGGTAACAGGTTCCTCTGCAACCGGCTCGGGAGCGGGTACTGGCTCTTCCTTAACAGGCTCGGGCACGGGCGCCGGTATCGGCTCAGGTGCTGGAACGGGTACGGGAACAGGCTCCGGCACTGGTGCAGGAATGGGTGCAGGCGCAGGCTGAACAGGTCTCTGGAACTGAGCCATCTGATCCTGCTGAGGCTGCACAGGCTGCTGGTACTGCGGCTGCTGATACTGAGGCTGCTGAATGGGCTGTCTCTCACCGCAGTCGGGGCAGAAGGCATTTACCAGCGGTATCTGATGGCCGCACTTGACACAGACCTTCAGTCCCCTGATATTGAGAAGCTGCTCATTGAGCTTCTGCAGGTCTGACAGAGAACGGTCAACATCATCTATCATCGCCTTGAGCTCAGGATCCTCTACCTTATCTGCAAGCTTGAGCTTAACATATCTGCCGATCTCTGTGTATCTGTCGTTGATATGCTGCAGCTGCTGACTGATCTGCGAATTCACGATAGCTTCGGGAGAATTAACGGCCGAAGATTGATTGTTGAAAAATGCCATATATGATCCTTCCTTCCAAGAATTGCTTTATTCAGAGGCTTGCGCCTGAGTTTCTGTAGTGGTCTGGGGCTGAGGTGCGGGCTCTGCTGCCTGAGCTTCAGTCTCGGCAGGAGCCTGCTGCTCCGGTGCTGTTGTCTGCGCAGGCTGCTCGGTCTGCTCCGCAGGAGCCGGCTGCTGTGCCGTATCAGCGGGGGCAGGTGTCTGCTCAGCGGAAGTCTGTGTCTGCTCGGCAGGCTGTGAAGCCGTCTGCCCTGTGGGGTCCATAACGGCGGCCTCTGAGGTGCTGGCCTCATTGCTCAGCTGCTCCTGTGTCCAGGAGGCTCTCGAAACGGCCTTGCTGTTCACGCCGGAGAGCGAAAGAGTTGTGTTTATGTAATAGTGAGTAAGTATCTGGTCATAGGTGAAGCCTGCCTCAGCATAATAGCAAGCGCCCCACTGGCTCATTCCTACTCCGTGTCCCCAGCCGTAGGTCTTGAAGGTGAAGACACCGTTTTTGAAGTTAATATCCATAGCGGTAGATTTGAGCCCGAAAAGGCTGCATAAAGTGCCGCCTGAAATATCCTTGGTCACCTCATTTTTTCCGCCTAAGGTGATAGTTTTTATATACTTTCCGCTGTAGGTCTCCTTCACGGTGAACCACCTGGTGATATCATCGTCAGGGTCGATGCCGGCTTTTTCTTTAAGTATCTCCGCGACCTGAGCCTTTGAGAATTTTGTCTCAACGCCCCAGTTGGGATCCTTGTTGTCAAACTCACTGATGACCCTTTGCAGATAGGGGTGATCCTGACCCCAGATGTTTTTGGCAGAGGTCGAATATCCTGCACTTGACGCAGAATAGACTGTGAGCGCAGTCTTGCCGCCGTAGGTAACTATCTGCCCCTCTACAGCATTTACGCAGTTTTTTATCTTCGATGTAGGATTTTTTCTCAGTCCAACCGTCGGGATAAGGCCGTGCTCATCATTATATCTCACCCAGGTATAGCAAGCAACTGCCTGAGCCTTTATAGCCTCGTCGCCCCAGCCGTCACCGACCTCATTATATATCGCCTGACAAACAAGGTCATAGGCATTCAGGGTCTGGGTGGTGCCTGAGATTATATCGTGAACGGTATAATACTCCCCTGCGATGCTTCTGGTATCCCTGAAATTGAGCGGGTCGTTTTTCACATCGTAGTACTCGCCCTCGTCCTTCGGGAACTCCACCCAGAAGTCATCGGGGTCGACTATTTTCTTCTTTGCCTTTTCAGACACATAATAGTGCATATCATAGCTGTCAACAGGCGCCTTCTTGAACGTCAGAAAGCTGAACTGCTCTGTCGTCAACTCATCCTTTACAGCCGTATCGGTCTCGGCAATACTTACCGAGCTGTCGGCAGCTTTCTTCGTCTTGCCTATCTTTGCGGCAGCGACGTCATCATGTGACAGCAAAGCAGCCCCTGCTGAAACAACAGCAACGGCACAGACCGCACCTGCGGCTATCTTCATCTTTTTACCGAAAACAATTTTCATTGTGACCTTCCCATCTTTAAAACATACCCAGTTATAAGTTTACCAAATACACAAAAAAAGTCAAGACATACAAAACATACGTCCTGACTTTTTGTGAGTTTCAACAATTTAAGCTGCCACCATGCACCTGTTTTTGTGCATTACTTGAAGTACCTCTGGCCGTCAAGCTCTGTGCAGAAGGTAAGAGATTCAAACCATGATGCTGTGCTTCCGCTGCAATATTTAGGGGAATAGTAGTAAACAGCGCCGTTTGAATTATCCTCACCCTGTAAAGCTCTGAGAGCGCACGCCTTGGTGCTCTCTGTAGGAGTTACAGTGCCGTTGTAGTAGCCATAGATAGCTGTGAACTGATTAGCTGCTGTAAGTACGCCGCTGATGCTGTTCGGGAACTTGTTGGACTTAACTCTGTTGATAACAACGTTTGCAACAGCGATCTTGCTCTGCTCGGAGCAGTAGCCTACCTCGCCCTGAAGGACGCAGCAAAGCATATTGAACTCTTCCTGAGTGTAGCTGATAACGCCTGTTGTTGTAGTCTGAGCGGCAGCCTTAGTAGTAGTTGTTGCAGCTGCCTTTGTAGTAGTTGCCTCAGCAGTCGTCTTGGGAGCGGCAGTCTCCGCAGGCTTTGTCTCAGTCTTGGCAGTCTCCTCAACAGTCTTCTCGGGAGCGCTGTACTCGGTGAAATACTTAGCCATTACATAACCCTGCTGGCCGCCGTATGTTACCGTATACCACTCGCCGTACTGAGCGGATGCTGTAACGAACTCTCCGCTTCCGATAACAGCCAGAACATCTGAGCTTGTGTTCTTGTCAGCTCTGAGGTTCACGATATCTGTTGATACAAGCTTAACATTATCAAGCTTGCTCTCTTTTTTCTCTTCTTTCTTGTCTGCCTCAGCCTCAGGAGCCTCAGCAGTCGTCTTCTTTGTTGTCTTGGCAGCGGCTTCTTTCTTTACCTCTGTCATCTCGTACTCATCGATACCTGCTTTTCTCCACTCCATGGTATCGAATGTCTCATCACTCTCAGTTTCTGCCTCTGTCACAGAAGTGGTCGTTGTGCTTGTGGTGACTGCAGCTTTTGTTTCCTTCTGGATCTGAGCGCTCTTTCCTGTAAGCGAGAACACGCAAACGGAGCCAAGCACTAATGCTGCTACAGCGCAGCTGCCCAGAATTGTTCCTGTTTTCCTGACGGACGGCTTATCGATATTAACTAAGCTGTCTTCAGTGTTTTTCTGCTTCATTTTGATCACATTACCCTTTCCGACAGCCCATTGATCTCTCAACAGAAAACTGTCACCATATCGGAGGCGTGAGTTTCAACCGATATGTAATTTTTAACGCCTTATAAGATCAGACGTTTTAAGCAAGATCAGTAATCCCAGCCGAAGTACTTCTTATTGTTGCCGTAAAGGTCTCTCCAGCATTTCGGGAAATATATATCCTTGTTATCCTTCTCCTTGTAGGACTCAACTATCAGATCGAGGTTATCCTCAGCGGTCATCTTCTTGGCAACTATGACCCACCTGAGATCCGATGTCTCGTTCGTACAGGTCGAAAGAGATATATACTTATCGTCCTCGGTACACTCTATATCATTTGAATACCATGAACGCTTTCTGACTTCATCTATCCAGTCCTCGAACTTGTAGTCCGAATCGTCAAAATATCTTGTCGTCCAGTATTCAAAAACCTTACCCTCGTCCTGATTCTCATAGACATTGGCACAGAACACACCGACTATTACATATTTTGCACCCGACTCATAGATCGTGTTGAATTCGATCACGGGATACTTCTTCATAAAATCCAGACCCTTCTTGTACTCAGTCAGATGAGTGAAGGAGGTTCCAAGATACCTCATATGGTGCCCGTAGATCGTTATGTTGTCCGACTGCTCCTCAGGCGTTATGGTCGCCCAGGCGTCGGCATATATGCTGCCTGATTCGTAGTATTTCTTATCAAGGTTCTTGTAAAGATAATACTCATTATCCTCACCCTGCAGCACAGGGAAATTGATGTACTCATTGCCGTCGCTGTCCTTGAATCCGGGGATCTTTATCCAGCCGACGACGTCCTCATTCCTCTTGAGGAGCTTCTTTGCCCAGTCCTGTACCTCTCTTGTCTTAACAGAGGCCTCGGGGTTGTCCGCGTCGATATCGTCAACGCCGCCCTTCTGGGTACGGTCGATATCATCGCTGAAATCGGGCTCATAGCTTACGATCTCCTGCATATAGGTCTGATCCTTCTCATCAGCCTTCAGAAAATCGGAAAGCTTTCCGAGTGAGAAGCAGAACACCGCGATAGAACCCATAAAAACTATCTTTCTTATGACCTCTCCCGCTCCGTCGCCTCTCCACGGGATAAAATATTTTAAAACTCTTATAAAAAAGTTTGTCTCGTCCTTCTCAGACAGATCAACCGCTTCATTTGCCATAGACATTTGCCTTACCTCTCTTTTCGGGTCTCCGACAGCTCCAGCACAGCTTCAAGTGTGCGAAGCGCCGTTAGCGAACGTATCATATCTCTGTCGAGCTTCTCATATTCCTCATATAACCTCAGCGTCTTCGAGATCTCCCTCTGCCTGTCCCTGACCGAAACATATACCGTTCCCGCCCGGACACCTTTATCATCACCGGGACCCGCAACTCCCGTCACGGCAGCTGCAACATCACACCCGAACCTCTCAAGCGCACCCGCGCTCATCTCAGATGCTGTCTCGGCAGAATACACTGTATATCTCTCCAGTGTCTCTTTCCTGACACCCAGCAGCTTCATCTTGATCTCTTCGCTGTAAGAACATATCCCTCCGCAGAACATTCCCGAAGCTCCCGGCACTCTCGTGACCAGCTCCATTATCATTCCGCCCGTGCAGCTTTCCGCTGTACACAATATAAGGCTGTTCTTTAACATATATTTTACTACATCTGCTGTAACCGTGTCAATACTTTTTGTAATCACTTTGTCACTCTCAGCAAATTTCACCTGAATTTCAACCCCTTTTATCTATATATTGCACATAAAAAAACAGCCTATTTTGTCCATTTTGTTAATTCGACATCTTGCGCAAATCAATGTATTTTCCAGCAAATGTCAGTTTTCGACAAAATATCGAACCTTTCTTAACTGTTTTTTAATAATTTGAAGTACACTTTTTTACCCACTTAGATAATAAAAAGCCCTCTTGTTTCGGGGCTTTTCATCATTTTTCGACATTGCTCAGCGGCAGGTTTGTGTACAAAAAAGCGTACAACTTGTTGAAGAATGGTTACATTTTAACCGTTTTGTAACCTTTCTAAAAATTCCTGATATACTGCACAGAGGTGTTCCCGATCGCCTCAGTGATATAAGGCTCCCAATCAAAACTGTTCTGTGCGCGCTCAACCTCGTCGAGCTTCGGCTTGGTCTTGGGGTGCTTTGGTGTGAACACCGTACAGCAGTCCTCATACGGAAGTATCGAGGTATCGAAGGTGTCTATGCGTCTTGCGATCTCAACGATCTCTGACTTATCAAGGCCTACGCAGGGTCTGAAAACAGGCATACGGCACACAGCATCGGTACACACCATCGCGTACATGGTCTGGCTCGCCACCTGACCTAAGCTCTCGCCCGTTACCAGCGCCTGGATGCCCTCTCTCTCACAGATGCGCTGGGCTATCTCCATCATAAGTCTTCTCATAAGTATCGTGAAGAACTCTTCGGGGCAGTTATCCCGCAGGAGTTCCTGTATCTTCGTGAACGGCACGCAGTAGAACTCTATCTCTCCACAGTAGCCTGACATTATCTTCGCAAGCTTTTCGACTTTCATTCTTGCCCTGTCAGAGGTATAAGGCGGTGCTTCAAAATGAACTGCCGAGATCTTGGCGCCTCTTCTTGCTATCATATAGCCGGCAACAGGGGAATCAATACCGCCGGAAAGCAGGAGCATTGCTCTTCCGCTGGAGCCTACGGGCAGTCCGCCGGCGCCGTCTGTCTGGCCGGCATGAACAAAGGCCTTCTCCTCCCTGATCTCTACCATAACGGTAACATCGGGGTCATGAACATCTACCTTCAGGTGCGGGAACCTGTCGAGTATAGCGCCGCCCATCTCATTGCAGATCTCGGGAGACTTTAATGCAAAGCGTTTGTCAGACCTTTTCGCCTCTACCTTGAACGTTTTTGCGGCTTCAAGCTCCGCAGCGAGGTATTCAGGCCCCTGTGTGAGGATCTGCTCCATATCCTTTTCAAGAACGCAGGCTCTGCACAGCTTTACTATGCCGAAGACCTTTGACAGCCTTTCCATTACCTCGTCAACATCTATATCGTCATCGAGCGGCTCAGCATAAAGGGTAGACTGTGAGCGGTAGATGTTGATATTGCCAAGGCTTTTGAGCCTGTATTTTATGCTTTTTGTCATCATTCCCTCGAAGGAGGACTTGTTCAGTCCTTTCAGGGCGATCTCACCGTATTTGCAAAGAATTATCTCTTTCATCAAAGAGCTCCTCCGTTTCGACAAATTTCGTTCTCTTTTATAATAGTATAAAACATCTGTTCTTATCACTTTACCTTACAAAGGTCATTTTCTGCATTTGTGAGCTGCTTTATCAGTTCATCCACCTCATCGGCAGTGTTATCAGCGCAGAAGCTTACCCTGACAGTCGAATCCGACACAGCATCAAGGCCGAACTCGCCAAGCACCGAGCTCTTCTTCCCTTTTGAGCAGGCTGAACCGCTTGAAACACAGATGTCTCTCTTTTCAAGATAATGCAGCAGTACCTCCGAGCGCAGACCCTTTACCGAAATGCTGACTACATAAGGCGACGCATCGGGCAGAGAGTTTACAGAAAAGCCGTTCTCATTGCACTTCCGCGCGAGCCTGTCTCTGAGACCGCCGACATAGTCAAGCCTTTCTTTGACAGTCGGCGAGAGCTTTTTAACGGCCGCACCGAACCCTGCTATCAGCGGCACAGATTCAGTTCCCGAACGAAAGCCCTTTTCCTGACCTCCGCCGTAAAGCAGCGGCGGTATATGTACGCCCTTTCTCAGATACAAAGCGCCTATCCCCTTAGGTGCGTGTATCTTATGGCCGCTCAGAGATATCATATCGGCACCGAGCTTTTTGACCTTGAACGGTATTTTCATAAAGCCCTGAACGCAGTCGCAGTGAAGGAGAACATAGGGGTGCTTTCTCTTCACCAGCGAGAAGGTCTCCTGCACTGGCAGGATATAGCCGGTCTCGTTATTAACAAGCATCATACTGAGCATAAAGGTGTTGTCATCAACAGCTGCCGCGATATCCTCGGCATAAAACCTGCCGTCCTCTCTCGGGGACACCCTTATGACCTCGCAGCCAAGCTCCTCGAGCAGCTGCGCCGGAGCGGCAGTTGCAGGGTGCTCGACAGAGGTGATAACAAGCCTGTTCTTTCTTTTTCCGTGCGCCCTGAAAGCGCCGAATATAGCGGTGTTCGAGCTCTCTGTGGCGCCAGAGGTAAAGTATATCTCCTCAGCCTTTGCACCCAGAGCTTCCGCTACAGTTTCTCTCGCATCGGTAACTATAAGCTCAGCCTCTAAACCAAGCTTATGGAGCGATGACGGGTTTGCGAACCTTTCAAGGGCATCGTTCACCGCAGCGACCGCCTCGGCACAGGGCTTTGTGGTCGCGGCATTGTCAAAGTATATCAAAACATCATTACCTTTCCAAACAATAGTATATTAATTATAACACAAAAACTTGCAAAAGTAAAGCCGCGCGTTATGAATTTTATGTGCAGCAAATATTTCCTTTCCTGCTGATGCCAATTATAATTACAGCGGCGGAATAATTTATAAAAAAGCTGAGATAATATCTGTAGGAAATCAGTACGTTAATTTGTACTGTTGATTAGTTAAGTACATTATTTTGTACAGTCAGGAGGATAATATGAGACTGACAAAAAGAGCCTTGATAAGAGGTGCACTGCTTCTGGCGGCAGCAGCGGCCGTGCTGGGAGCCAGAGATCTGCAGCTGATGAATGAGAACGAAAAGCTCAGGCTGTCGTCGGAATATTCTTACCAGAGGGCGATGGGTGACCTGTCAGACGATATGGAGAACGTGACGAACACTCTTGAAAAGCAGCTTTACGCCTCTGGCGCCGACATTCACCGCGATCTCTCGGTCAAGCTGTGCACGCAGGCATCGAATGCAAAGTCTGCCCTGGCGCAGCTGCCGTCTGACAATTCAGACCTTATCACCACAAACAAGTTTCTCTCTCAGGTCGGCGACTACTCGCTCAGTCTCAGCAAAAAGCTTGCAGGCGGCGAGGCGCTGTCTTCGCGCGAATATGAAAACATTGAAGCTCTGTATGACTGTTCAAAGTCGCTGTGTGAAAGGGTAAAGGTGCTGCGTGACAGCGTCCTCAGCGGCGAGACAGTTTTTGAAAGCGAAAGGTCGCAGAGCACGCCTGATGTTACTGACGGCTTCGATGATTTTGAGGACACGTTCGAGAATTATCCGAGCCTTATCTATGACGGGCCGTTCTCAGACAATATTCTTGAAAAAGAGCCTGAGATGACTAAGAATGCTGAGAAGATAACTCTCCAGCAGGCGCTGGCTAAGTGCAGGCTTGCTCTGAACATCAGTGCGAACGACCTGACGGAGCACGAAAAGGTCGACGGGAAAATGCCGGGCTGGAGATTTTCAGACCCTAAGAACGGAGTGTGCTGCGAGGTCACTGAAAGCGGCGGATTTATCTCATATTTTCTGCGCTCAAGGCAGCCTGAGACACAAAAGCTGACGAACGAGGAAGCAGTAAAATGTGCCGAGGATTTTCTCGCAGATCTTGGGATAGACTCCCTCAAAACGACCTATTATGAGAGCTTTGCAAACGTGCTGACCGTCAACTTCGCTTATCAGGACGTCGGAGTTCTCTGCTATACTGATCTTATCAAGGTCTCGGTGGCGCTTGATAACGGAGAGATACTCGGCTATGACGCCAAGGGGTACCTTGTGAACCACCGTAAGAGAGACTACAGCAGTGATCTGATCTCGAAGGCGGCAGCAAAAAAGCAGCTGTCTCCGAAGCTGACGGTCGATTCTGTGCAGCTGGCGCTGATACCCTCTGATGACCTGAGCGAAAAGCTCTGCTATGAGTTCAGGTGCTCCGCAGGCAACGGCAGGAACGTGCTTGTATATATCGGTGCGCGATCGGGGAAGGAGGAGCAGATACTTCTCCTTATGGAATCTGAAAACGGAACGCTGACCATATAACTAAAAGGGATAGAGCACTGTTCGCTCTATCCCTTGTTCGTTTATTATCAGAATAAGCTGCTTACGCCCTTTATGTGTGACTTTATAAGCAGCAGGTCAGCCGCGTTGACGTTACCGTCACCGCTCAGATCTGCAATGGTGATCTGTGCAGCTGTAAGAGTGCCTGCGCCCTTGATATAAGCCTTTATCAGCAGCATATCGGCGCTGTTTACCACTCCGTCAGTGTTGATATCTCCACGCAAGGTGCTCGCGCTGCCTGCCGAAGGCGTTACCGCAACGATGTTAGACGTCATTCCGAGGTCGTTTCCGTACAGAGCCTTGACATAGAACCTGTAGGTCTCCCCTTCGGTAAGCCCCGCAGCTGTGTAGAACGTGCTTGAAGTCTCACCGATGCAGACATAGTCATCTGTTGAGGAATCGGCCTTTCTGTATACTCTGTAGCCGGTCGCTGAGGTCTGAGCGTTCCATCTGAGAGTTGCGGAGTTTGCAGTTGATGCAACTGTTTTAAGAGTCGATATCCTTGGACCCTCTGTAACTACCGTTATCGCATTTGACAAAGGCCCGAGGAAGCAGCTGTCAGTCCACTCCTGAGCACCTGTCGGGTTCAGGAACGGCCTTATGCACAGGGTATATCCAGTGTAGGGTTCAAGCCCTGTGATAGTATAGCCCGTGGAATATGAATAGCCTCTTCTGGTGTAAGGCTCTGAGCCGTCTGACTTCTTAGCATATACAACGTAGCCCGTAGCGCCGCTGAACTGGTTCCAGTGTTCAAGTATCGAAGTGGTGGTCGTCATCGCAAGGGTGAGCGTGGTTATGCTGCCGCCCTGAAGACTTATCTTGTTCGAGGCGCCGAGATATGAGCCCGAAGAGCTGTATATCTTCACGTAATACTGCAGATTGTAGATATTGAGCGGCACTGACGCCGTGAGCGCGTTCACGCTTGCTACCTTTGTCTCGGTAGCGTCTTTGTTTATTCTGTAAACATCATATCTTGCAGCGGAGGACGAAGGCTGTGACCATGAAATAGTTGCCTTCTCAGCGCTGGTAACGCTGCCCGTTATCGTCATTGTGAGACCGCCCTGACCGTAATACCACACGTTCAGATCGGTATAATTTGAAATGCCCGAGACCGTGCCGGAGCCTGTATACTGCCACATCTCCATAGGTCCCGTCCAGGAGGCTGCCGATGCATACTGAGCCAGCCATATCGGGTAGAGCTTTGCAAGCGCCTGACCGTCTATCCTGTTGGTGAGCCAGAAGTAATTGGCATAAACACCCGTCTGATAGCCCGAGCTGAGTATCTTATTGCAGAAGGCCTTGCAAAGGTTTGTCTTCGCAGCTACTGAAAGGCCTGCACTGTCAAGTCTGCCCTTGTCAAAGTCAACGGATTCTATATCAAAATAGATAGGCAAATCAAGGGTCTTTCCGCCCAGCATATTCAGCACGAACTGCGCCTCTGCCTCAGCCTCGGCGGTGGTTATGGCCTGAGTGTAAAAATACACACCGACCTTAATGCCTGCTGCCTTTGCACCTGCAAGATACTCGTCAAACTTCGGATCCTTGACAAGCGTTCCCGCTGAGCCGTATCCCCTGTAGCCTGCCCTGATGATCGCAAATTTGATACCGTCGGCCTTTACCTTTGCCCAGTCGATATTGCCCTGATAATATGAAACATCGATACCGTATATCTTCTGTGCAGTGTCGAACCTCTCCTGATGAGTGAGATATGAGCCCCATGCTTCGGCATTTTCAAGCTTGTCTATATACTTATAGTAGCCGGCATCGTCCTGTGTTATGGGCGCCGGGACCTCAGCTGTCTGTTCGGTCTCGGCCGCACTTGCTGACACTGCGGTAACGGATACGACAGCAATGGCTGCAGCTGCGGCAAATAATACAGATAGCCGTTTTAATAGCTTCATTGATATGACCTCCAAAAAACACACTTAGTTACAGTCTTATGAAACAGCCGCACTTATCTTTATCTGGCGGCATAGCTTATTCATTATATAACATTTTGTCGGAATTGTCAAGTTTTTGCTTAAACTCTTGACGAAATGACCAAAAAGGATTATAATGTATCTGATAAGTTATGGATGTGTACGGAGGCCGGTCATGAACATTTTTGATGCTGTAAAGATAATATATTCAAGGTCTGCCGACACGGTCGTGCTGATGGACGAAAACATGAAGATGATCTGGAACAATGTTTCGGACAAGCAGCTTAAATTCAACAAAAACAGGATATCCGCTTATGACCCTCAGCGGCCGATAACAGAGACCACTATCGCGCAGTATGAATACCTTCACGGAAAGCTCAAAGCGATAAAGATCGAGCCCCTTTATGAAGATGACAGGATTGCCGGATATCTTGGGATAATGTTTGAGACTACAGATGTTGCCAGACTTACCGATAACAGCGACTACATCAGGATAGAGCACTCTATCGAGAATGAATTTTCCGAGAATCTTATGCTCACCTCTGCCGAGCTTGATGCTGCACGCGGCCAGCTTGACAGTGAGGTATACAGGGATATAAATGCGTTTTTCAAGCGCCGCCTGCGAAATGCACGCAGCTATGTTGTGAACCGTGAGGAGATCACCTATTATAACTGCGCACACGATAATGACAAGATAATAAATGCGAGCGATATCCTCAGGAACCTAATCAAGCAGATAAGGAGCATATTCATCTCGGCTGACTGTGACCTTGAATTTTACTGCGATAAGGATATTTTCATCGTAGCCAAGGAAAAGCACCTCTGCATAGCCGTTATGAACCTTATAACTAACGCTTACAAGTATAATGACAAGCCGTTCAGGCAGATAAAGGTGACGCTCACCTACAATGATGAGTTCAGGCCTGTGCTCACCGTTAAGGATAACGGCAGCGGCCTTGACAAGGTCACCTTTGAGAAAGCGGTCAAGCCGTTCTGCCTGCAGGGTGAAAAGCCCGACGGTCACATACCGATGGGGCTATCCGTTGTGAAAATGTTCTGTGATGACATAGGAGCAGACCTTGAGCGCAAGGCTTCCTCCGGAAAAGGGACGGAGATCTCGATAACTATGGACGAGGCAGTTGTCTCGGATTACACCCTTGAGAGGGAGATGCCGACGATAGTTCTCAACAAGTTTGATGCGATACGCTCTCTCATCTCAACAGTGATAGACTTTGACTGACACAAAAAGCCGACAGCTTTAAAACGCTGCCGGCTTGATTTTTTCAGTTGTGGGCGCACCTGCCCTAGGGCAGAGAATTGAGCTTTTTCTGCAGCTCTATCATATGGTTACGGCAGGAGGTTATCTCTCCCGTATACTTGTTGAACCATTCAACGTCGTTCTCATTAGGCTCCTCCTGCAAAAGGATAGCCTGAACGAGCGCAGACTGAGACCTTGAACGCTTTCTCTCGATCTCCTGAATCGTCTGCATACACATCTTTATCTCTTTTTTAAGCTTTCTCTTCTCACTCATAATAACCACCCTTTACAGTTTATTCGCCCAGCTTATTTATTGAATCCACCAGCTTGAAAGCATTGTCATAGCCCTTGTCAAGATCCTGTGATATGTCATCAACTACCGTTTTTAATTCTTCCAGCTTTGTTTTCATCTGCACAGGATATTTTATCAGGCAGGTATTTATCTGATTGATCGCCTTTTGCTGCTCGGTAAAGTCATCTATCAGGAACGCGAACGAATTCACGCTGCTCATATCACTGACGAGCCTTGTATACTTCATTTCGTAATCGCCCTCACCGTTGATATACGACTCGATATCCTCGGAAACATGGGCAAGATTTACTTTATACTGCCGCTTGTAGGTCTCCTGAACGGTTTTGGTCTCATCAATGTAAAGCCCTATGAACACAAGCAGTGCGATGAGAGTAACTATCGCAACTATGATGGCGCTAACCATCCTTCTCTTCATTATCCTCTCTTGGTTCATGCTTATTCTCCTTACCGGCACTGGCCGCCGCTTCCTCGGCGAGCCTTTGCTTTTCTTTTTCTATAGCCTCGCGGATAAGCTCCTGCTTCTTCTCTTCATATTCCTGCTTATCCTCGAGCCTTGCCTCGATACCGAGCTTGGTCACCGTTCTGACCTCATAGAGTGCCACTATCGTCAGCGGGATTATCACCAGCACCAGCAAAAGCTTTTTTGCATTGGCAAATGAATTTATCCACTTGAAAAACCGTGACTTGCGGATATACTTACCCACTATCTGGTCAGACCTTATGCTCTTTTTGTCGGCAATATCGTTCGCATCACCCTTGGTGACAAAGGTACCGTCATCATTCAGCGCCGTTATCCTGTGGGTAACGAGCTTGCCTGCTGCGTCGCCGTCCTCGGAATAGAACGATATGACATCGCCCTCTTTAAGCTTTGAGACAGCCGTCTTTCTCACTATGATGTAGTCATCAACGTGTATGGAAGGCTCCATACTGCCCGTCATTACTCTCAGAACATAGTTTCCGAAAACGTTTACCGCCTGACCGCGTGCGGCATTTATCATAACATACACCGTAAATATCACCGCAGCTATCAGTATCACCGCAGATGCCTTATTAATAACACCTGAAACAACACTCTTCCCCTCAGAGACCTCCTCAGTCTCTTCGGTATCTACCTTTTTGATATCCTCCAAGGCAGCGCTCAACCTCCCTGCTGTGCCTGCTGTTCCTGCTGCTGTTTATCGGTCTTTCTCTTCTCAAAGTGCCTTCTTATCTTCTCGGCAAAGCTTACATGATACTCCTTGTACAGTCTCTTCATCTCGTTATCGATCTCAAGCTGCTGCTCGGGAGTTCTGTTCGGCGGAGTATACTTAGGCAGCGGCTGGCTCCTGCGCTGCTTTTTCTTCTTGCGCTTGAACTTTATATCGCCTATCCACCGCATGAAACGGTACTTGAAGGTCATAGCATACTTCCTGTAGTATACCTCCATCTCGTTTCTCTTCTGCTTTGCGATCTCCTTTTCCGCCTTTTCGGCCTCGAGCCTTACTCTCTTTGCCTTCAGATCCGGATCATCGGTATCCTTGGGTATGATATTGAACCAGTGCGAAAGGATATACCTTATGAACCTGGGTATAGCATAGATGGGATTTTTTGAATACTGTTTTCTGATGACGTGGTAGGGCTTGCTCTCGAAGTACTTTCTGTCGGCCTTCAGTCTTTCGGCACGCTCTCGCTCTTTTCTTTCCTTTTCCTTCTTCTGCTGCTCGAGCTTCATTCTGGCAGCTACCTCTCTCGGATCCTCAAACTCAGGCTCTTCCTCGCCCTCGTTTTCCTCCTCCATAGCTGCCTTTGCCTCTTCGATCTCCTCTTCCGTGAGATCCTCCAGAGCCTTCTTCCTGAGCTCCTCCTCGTCCTCAGCCTTGACCTCAACGCCCTCGGCGCCGCCGAGCTCGTTCTGGATCATTGACTTGTTCTCTTCTATCCTGCGCCTTTCGGCCTCCTGACGGGCCTCCTCTTCTTTTCTCAGGCGCTCCTCTTCCTCGCGCTTGCGCATTTCTTCGAGCCTTGCAAGCCTTTCCTGCTCCTGGCGCTCACGCTCACGCTCCTCAGCCTCCTGCTCGAGCCTTTTCTGCTCCAGCATTTCCTGAAGGCGTCTTTCTTCCTCTTCTTTCTCCCGCTTGATACGTTCAAGCTCAGCTCTTCTGGCCTCCTCGACACGTCTCTGCTCTTCAAGCTTAGCCAGCTCCTCTAGCCTTAAACGTTCGGCCTCCTCGGCAGCCCTTTGCCGCTCGATCCTTTCGGCCTCTTTTTCAGCGAGGTAGTTTTTCTCTATCTCAATACATTTGCTTATCTGGTCGAACATTCCGCTGACGTCCTTCGGGAAGCTCCTTTTGAGCTTAACGTCACCGTCCGAGCCTATATAGCCCGCAACGCCGTCAGCTATCACGCCGTAATCCGACGCCAGCTCCTTATCGAACCGTTTGAGGAACTTCGGCTGCAGCTTTTTCTGCTTTGCAGTTTTCAGCTCAGTGAAGCTGTCCTCCTTGCCCTGCTCGGTATAGTTCCTGAACAGCAGCAGGTTCAGAGCCACCACCTTGTAAAAGTCCTCGATGTAGTTATCATCGGGCTTTACTGCGGTATTCTCGACATTTATCTCATAGCCCACCTTGTCATAGCTCTCGATATACTGCCAGAGAGCAAGGCACGCTTTAAGATCGACATTTTTCATTATCGCGTTTGTACGCATAACGGGCGGCCTTATATAGGTGTTTCCAAGGGTCTGGCAAAGTTCTGAGCCCTTGTAGCCCTCTATCGCCTTTTTGAGCTTTTCAACTCTCTGCCAGATAGACACGCCGTTATCATCGTAGGTATCAAGGCTCTCTGTCGTTTCGAGCTTGACCTCGATCTTCATTTTTCCGCCTGCGCCGTTATCTATAAAGGTATCATACCCGAGGGTATAGACCTCCTCATCTCTCGATACCTGCGCAAGCTTTTCGTATCTTGTATTTATGAATATGTAGAGCCTGTCGACCAGTGTGTTGACAAACTTATTCTCATAGGTAAGGAAGCTCTCTTCCTTGTGGATATTCAGGATCTTGGACGGGGTTATCTTGCCTGTTTTGCGGTCAACGCTCTGGATAAGGTCGGTGTGCTGTGCAAGGTGCTTTACAGACTCGACCGTTATTTTTCTTGAAAGGGCTATCGGAACTATCTCCTCAACGTCCTCTATCGTCCTTCTGGGATCGCGGAGAACATTATCAACATGGAGCAGTCCGTTCTCGATCGTCTCTACCCATGAAACGTCGATAGCCTTAGCCATAAGCTTTCTGTTGACTGCAAAGGTGTTACGGCTCGACTGAATGAGCGACTCAAGAGTACCGTAAAGCTCATCATCGCCGAATGACTGCATAGATTCCTTGAAGTCCTCGTACCACTCTCCGTATTGGCCGCTCAATCAATTCACCGCCTTTTCTGTAAAATATGCTGTGATTATCAGAACAGCTTCTGCAGTCTTTCGAGGTAAGCCACAGACTCCTTCATCTGATTCTTTCCGAAGGACTTCTGTATATACACTACAAGCTCACGCAGCTCATCTCTGAGCATCGCAAGGTTGAGAGACTCAAACTTTCTGAATATCTTTGTCGCAAGTACATAGTCGATACCGTCAAGCTCCTCGCCGCCGCAGGCAACGTAAACAGGCACGAACAGACCCATCTGCTTGAGGATACGGTTACCGAACGCAACTCTGAGCTTTTCGATTACCCAG
>CACXFU010000013.1 GCA_902767035.1 uncultured Ruminococcus sp. | reverse complement strand
CGAGAACCGCAATATTGACCTTGTGACAAAGCTGGAAATGTACAGCCGTTTCGGGGTGCGTGAATACTGGATAGTTGATCTCAAATTCGAGAGAGTGCTGGTCTACAGCTTTGAGAGCGGAGATTATCCGATGATATACAGCTTTGCTGATGAGGCGCCTGTTGGCATCTACGGCGGTGAGCTGAGCATTAAGATATCGGAGCTGACGGCATAGAGATAAGATGAAATAAAATAATATAGATTCAGGAGGAAAGTTAAATGGCTAAAATTGAGATGAAAACACCGCTGGTCGAGATGGACGGCGATGAGATGACCAGGATCATCTGGCAGGAGATAAAGGATATCCTTATCCTTCCCTATGTTGATCTGAAAACAGAGTACTATGATCTCGGACTGGTTCACAGGAATGAGACTGACGATCAGGTGACAGTGGATTCCGCTAATGCTACCAAGAAGTACGGCGTTGCGGTAAAGTGCGCGACTATAACGCCTAACGCTGCACGTATGCCTGAGTATAACCTCAAGCAGATGTGGAAGAGCCCTAACGGAACTATCAGGGCGATGCTTGACGGAACTGTTTTCAGAACACCGATACTTGTAAAGGGAATAACTCCCTATATACCGACCTGGACGAAGCCTATCACTATCGCGCGTCACGCTTACGGCGATGTTTACAAGAACGTTGAGATGAAGTGCCCTCAGGGCTCAAAGGCTGAGCTTGTTCTCACAGACAAGGACGGCAATGTTTCAAAAGAGGAGATATTCGACTTCAAGGATACAGCAGGTATTATCCAGGGTCTGCATAACAGGGAGGATTCTATATCTTCGTTTGCAAGGGCTTGCTTTAACTTTGCGCTTGACAAGAAGCTTGACCTGTGGTTCGCTACAAAGGACACTATCTCAAAGAAGTATGACCACACATTCAAGGATATTTTTGCTGAGATCTTCGAGAAGGAATACAAAGAGAAGTTTGAGGCAGCAGGTATCGAGTATTTCTACACGCTTATCGATGATGCTGTTGCGAGAGTCGTTCGTTCTGAGGGCGGATACATATGGGCCTGCAAGAACTATGACGGAGATGTTATGAGCGATATGGTGGCGACTGCTTACGGCTCTCTCGCTATGATGACTTCTGTTCTCGTTTCACCTGACGGAGTTTATGAGTATGAGGCTGCACACGGAACAGTTCAGAGACATTACTATAAGCACCTCAAGGGCGAGGAGACCTCTACAAACTCTGTAGCTACGCTGTTTGCATGGACGGGAGCTCTGAGGAAGAGAGGAGAGCTCGATGAGCTGCCCGAGCTTATCGATTATGCTGACAAGCTTGAAAAGGCTACTATACAGACTATTGAGGACGGCATTATGACAGGTGACCTGTATCTGCTCTCGAAGCTTGAGAATAAGCAGAAGGTGAACACAGAGGACTTCCTGAAGGCTGTTGACGAGAGACTTAAAAAGCTGCTTGGCTGATAAGTGCAAAAACTGAACAAATAGTAAAGATATTGTGCTTATCTTGACTTTTTCGGGATTATGTGGTATAATTACTACAATATAGAATTACGGAGGTAGATCTTATGAAGCATATCAAAACTATCAACAAGGCTAACCTTAAAAAGAGCGCTGAGAAGGGCGGCTGCGGCAAGTGTCAGGCTTCCTGTCAGTCAGCTTGCAAGACCTCATGCACGGTTGCTAACCAGAAATGCGAGAGAGAAGCATAATTTCTGCAACTTAATCAAAGCTATAGATACCCCCGTCGTCTGACGAGGGTATTATGCTTTTTAAAGGTTCGCGCAGCGTTACTATCTAATAGTTCAAAACAAATGATCCCCCTCCCCTCCGAGGGAGGGCAAAAGGTTTAACAGCACCCGACTGCTTACGTGGGGTAGGGGAGGTAAAAAATGATTCACAAATTTAAATTAGAGGGTTACAATGTATTGCTTGATGTTAACAGCGGCGGAGTGCATCTGGTGGATGATCTGACTTACGATGTGCTGGATAATGTTGAGCCGCCGTTTGATACGGAATGTCCCGAAAATGTGGTCAAGAAACTATCAAAGACTTATCCCGAAAAGGATATCTGCGACTGCTATGACGAGATAGTTTCATTATATGAGGATAAGATACTGTTCAGTGAGGACGATTATGAGAAGTTTGCACTGGCGTCTGTGGCGTCTCCGGTAAAGGCATTGTGCCTGCTGGTGTCTCAGGACTGCAATATGAGGTGCAAATACTGCTTTGCTGCGCAGGGCGATTACGGGACCGGAAGAAAGCTGATGAGCTTTGAGACCGGAAAGAGAGCGCTGGATTTTCTTATAGAGCAGTCCGGGAGCAGGTATTTTCTTGAGGTAGACTTCTTCGGCGGAGAGCCTATGCTCAACTATGATGTGGTAAAGCAGATAGTTGAATACGGCCGCTCACGCGAGGAGGAGGCTAACAAGAAGTTCCGCTTTACGATGACGACAAACGGGCTGATACTTTCTGATGAGCAGATAGATTATCTCAACAAAGAGATGAACAACATCGTTCTCTCGATAGACGGCAGAAAAGAAGTCAACGACAGAATGAGGGTGCTTGTCGGCGGACAGGGTACCTATGACAAGATACTGCCGAACTTCAAAAGGCTGACTGAGCGCCGCGGCAAGGACAAGGACTGGTACGTGCGCGGTACATACACGAAGTATAACCTCGATTTCTCGAACGATATAATGCACTTCCATGATCTCGGCTTTGAGCAGATTTCGGTGGAGCCCGTAATAGCTGACCCGAAGGAGCCTTACGCTATCACTGAGGCCGACCTGCCGAAGATATTCAAGGAGTATGAGATACTGTCACAGAAGATCAGAAAGATCAGGGAAGAGGGAAAGTTTATAAATTTCTTCCACTTTATGATAGACCTCGATCAGGGACCCTGCGCTATCAAGAGGCTGCGCGGCTGCGGAAGCGGCAATGAGTATGTTGCGATATCTCCCGAGGGGGACATTTATCCTTGTCACCAGTTTGTGGGGATAGAGGATATGAAGATGGGCAACATCAATGAGGGTACGTTCGATCTTGAAAAGAAGGACGAGTTCGCTCATGCGCACGTATACACGAAGCCTGAGTGCAAAAAGTGCTGGGCGAAGTTCTACTGCAGCGGCGGCTGCAACGCTAACAACTACATCTACAACGGTGATATCCACGCAGCACACAAGCTCTCCTGCCAGATACAGAAGAAGAGGCTTGAATGTGCAATACTTATGAAGGCTTTGGAAATGATGGATACGGCTGAATAAGCGGAGGTATTATTATGAGAAAAACCATTTCAGCAGTTCTTGCGG
>CACXFU010000012.1 GCA_902767035.1 uncultured Ruminococcus sp. | reverse complement strand
TAGTTTTGAAGGCAAGTAAGGGAACGCTTTTAAAGGTTTTGCAAGGTTCGCGCAGCGTTACTATTTAATAGTTCAGAACAAAAAAATAACCCTCCCCTACAGGGAGGGCAAACGGTCTAATAACACCTAACTACTTACGCGGGGTGGGGGAGATGGTGCAGGGGCTAGCCCCTGCCGGGGAGGGCAAACGGTTTAATAACACCTAACTACTGAGAGCGGGGTGGGGGAGGCGGTGCGGGGGCACGCCCCTGCCTAATCGCCGAAAACTATGCCTATCTCTTTGGCTGTCTTAACGAGCTGGTGATCCGCAGGGACGAACTTCGTCTTACCGGCTACGTCCTCGAGCGGATTCTCGGATACAACTTCGTTTATCATCGCAACTGCGTAGCCGTACTTGTCCTTGCTGATAAGCTCTGCCGCGTGTACGCCGAACTTTGTAGCAAGCACTCTGTCATAAGCGCTCGGGCTGCCGCCGCGCAGCATATGTCCCGGTACGCACACTCTCGTCTCTCTGCCTGTAAGCTGCTCTATCTGAGACGCTATCCTCGCAGTAGCCGTGCCGATACCCTGCTCAGCTCTCTGCCTAGCGCGCTCTTTCTTTTTGAGCTTAGCCTCTTCCTTGTCAAAAGCGCCCTCAGCAACAGCCATTATCGAAAATCCCTTTGACTCTCTCTTCTCGCAGGCCTCTGCAAGCTTTTCGATATCGTAAGGTATCTCCGGTATAACTATCATATCAGCGCCGCCTGCAATACCTGAATAAAGCGTCAGCCAGCCTGCCTTGTTGCCCATTATCTCAGCCACAAGAATACGCCCGTGCGAGTTAGCAGTAGAATGCAGCCTGTCTATAACATCGGTAGCAGTGTCCACAGCCGTGTGGAAGCCGAACGTCACGCTTGTGCCCCAGATGTCATTATCTATCGTCTTCGGCAGGCCGATAACATTGAGCCCCTCTGTTGACAGCAGGTTAGCCGTCTTGTGGGTACCGTTTCCGCCGAGCGTCAGCAGGCAGTCAAGCTTCTGCTTTTTGTAGGTAGCCTTCATAGCCTTTACCTTGTCAACGTTGTCGTCCTCGATCACCTGCATTTTCTTGAACGGAGTTCTCTTAGTGCCGAAGATAGTTCCGCCTGTAGTCAGTATTCCCGAAAAATCCGACTGCTTCATCTCCTTGCACATATTATTAATAAGGCCGAAATATCCGTCCTCGATACCTACTATCTCAACGTCCTCGCCGAACTTTTCATAGCAAGCCTTAGCAACTCCTCTGATCGTGGCATTAAGGCCCGGGCAGTCTCCTCCGCTGGTAAGAATACCGATACGTCTTTTCATAGCATTTCAGATCCTTTCGTTTAAATATTTAATATTAATGTTATCCCCTGCCGCACGGACAGGGGATCTTCATTATCAGTACTTATCGTCCTCTCCCGGTGCGAACTCGTCATCGGGATCAGGCACATTTGCTGCAGGCTCATCATCAGCAGCAGGCTCATCATCGAAGTCATCATCATCGTAAGTGAACCTCATAGCCGAACGCTTGTGATCGTCCTCACCGTCAAGCTTGAACCTTGCGATCATGTTCTTCAGTATGAGCGACTGGCTCGAAAGCTCCTCAGAAGCAGAAGCCGTGCTCACAGCCGTAGAAGTATTCGCAGATACGACTGCCGAGATCTGATCTACACCGGTATTTACCTGAGCGATAGCGCCCGACTGTGTCTCCGAAGCCTCGGAAATGTTCTTTACAAGAGCTCTTATCTGATTAGACTTCTCAACTATCTCATTAAGCGACTTTGCAGTCTGCTCAGCTATCTGAGAGCCCTTGGAAACCGCGATAGACGAATTCTCGATAAGCTCTGCCGTCTGCCTTGCAGCCTCAGCCGAACGCGACGCAAGTCTTCTTACCTCGTCCGCTACGACGCCGAATCCCTTTGAACCCTCTCTTGCAGCCTCAACGGCAGCGTTAAGAGCAAGTATATTCGTCTGGAATGCGATCTCGTCGATGACCTTGATTATCTTTGCGATCTCGCTTGTAGATGTGTTGATAGCATTCATCGCCTTGAGCATATTGCCCATGTCCTCGTTGCAGTTGTTTACCGCCTCAGTGTTCTCGGACACGATATTGAATGCGTTCTTTGAGTCCTCAGAGTTCTGAGTTACCTGCTCCGATACGTCAGAAAGCGTAGCGGAAAGCTCCTCGATAGCGGAAGCCTGCTGAGTAGCACCCTGAGACACCGCCTGTGAATAATCAGACACCTGTATCGCACCTGAGTTCACCTGCTCTGCCGAGAGGTTGATAGATGCGAACGTATCGTTCAGTGAATCGAAGATCTCGTTGAAGGTGCTCTTTATCTTGAAGAAGTCACCCTTGAAGTTGCCCTCAAGCCTGTATTGCAGGTTGCCCTCTGATATCTGCGTCAGCGAATAAGTTATAAGGCTTATGTACTGTCTCAGCGAGAACACCGTCTCCTCCAGAGAGGTTGAGAGCACGCCCAGCTCGTCCTTAGAATACCATACGTCAACGGGGTCAGTCAGGTTGCCCTGAGCAAGAGACCTCAGTCTGTTAGTGGTGGAGATTATCGGCTTGGAAAGGCGCGAAGCGAAGAACACCGCAAACGCTACAGTTATCAGCAGTATTACTATGCCGATGATGAAGCCGTTTCTGACAGCGACCGTCTGTGACTCTGCAAAATCAGCTATATCAGTGACCATGACCACCTTGCCGTTGAAGTGATCGACCTTAACGTGATAGGTGTAGTATGTAGTATCGTTATATTCGTACTCATTGTCTCCCGAATCAGTTCCGAGTATAGCCGATGCTGCCTCCTTGGCCTCCTTATCATCGCTTGAAAGCTTATATATGTCCGTCTTTGCGTTCTTGTTGGTGCTGTCAACAACTATGCTGCCCGACTTATCCACAACATAGACGAACCCTCTGCTGCCCAGCTTGAAGGAGTTGAGATCCTTTGAAAGCAGCGCCGTATCTACCGTCAGCACGCTCATCAGCTTTTCTCCCTGCGCATTGGAACCCGCACAGAGGATAGAGAAGCACTTCTTTCCGGAGAACTCATATATATCCGTGATATAAGCCGCCGACATCTTCATAGCCTCGTCGATCTGCTCATCAGTGATCCCCTCTGTTGAGATATCACCGCTCGAAACTATCTCAGAGCCGTTCACATCAAGGATCGAAAGCGAGATATACTGATTGTTGTTCTTAGTGAACCCTGCCTTCAGAATATCGAGCCTCGTCTTGTCATCGGAGGCATATGTGAATGCGTTTGAATCCGTCGTGTTCTTCACCGAATTCATATAAAGCATTATCGTGTCGTCAAAATCGTCTGCTGCGCTCTTAGCCATTGGCTCCATAGAAAGCACTATCGACTTCTCGATCGAATTTGAGATAAAAAATATCATAGCCGCTCCCAGAAATGTGAAAACGACCACCGCGACCATTACCATCGCCAGAAGCATTTTTGTACGCAGTCTCTTCATACTGAACCTCCCAAATATTTGCAGCCGCCCGACACCCTGTGCTCAGCGCGGTCCCTAATTCTCATCACTTAAAAACAGTATATCACATTTGCACAAATATTTCAAGAGTCAGAGACCTGTTTTTTTGTATTTTTTTGCTTTTCCGGCATAGAAATATAAGGACAGAAATTATGCAAAACAGACACAAACGGAGTGATCCTATGAAAAAAGCCATCATTATTATACTCGCAGCCGTTATTTCAGTGCTGTTCGTTTCCTGCGCCGAACCATCTGAAAAGTCCGGCAGCTCATTACCCGCACAATCACAGGCAGACACCTTCCGCGTGCCAATAATACGCTATGGCTCCGTTACCGCCAATGATTCCCTGATCGGAGAGAACACCTGCACCCTCACCCAGCTGGAATCCGACATCATCTCTCTTTCCGAAGACGGCTATTCACCCGTCTTTGTGAATGACCTTATCCGCTATGTGAAGTATGACGGCACTCTCCCTGATCGCCCAGTGATAATGCTGATAGGCGAGACCAAGCTCTATTGCCTTAGCGCTCTCCTGCCCCTTGCCCAGAGATACGGCTGGTGCTTCACCGCTGCTATATCAGGCAGCAAGACCGACTCCGCCCCAGAGGACGCTGCCCCCGAGCCCGAGCGCTCATACCTTGGCTGGGAGGACATCACCGCCCTCAGAAACAGCGGCCTGTTTGAGTTCTCCGCCACTGCCCATGACCTGCTCTGCGACCCCGAACGCATAAACGGCGGCCGCAGGCAGTCCGAGGATATGCGTTCCTACCGCAGAGCCTTCTTTGCAGACGTCCTCTCCCTGAGAGAGCGCTGCTATGACAACTGTCTTTTCAAGCCGAACTCCTTTACCTTTCCTGCCGGCACCGTTAGCGATGACTTTATCACCCTCGCCAATGAGTGTGCCTTTGAAGCCTACATCACAGATGACAGCGGCGTCAGCGCAATAAAAAAAGGAGACAGCTCCTGTCTCCTCACACTAAAACGTATCGACCGCTCCGGCTACTATGATACAGATGACCTTTTAGCAGAGCTGGCTCAGTGACCAGAGAATAAAAGAAAGCCGCCTTGGTTATCCAAAGCGGCTCCTGAAAAGCGGCTATCAGGCAGGCGTCCCATTCTCCTGCATCTCTCGGGTGTTACCCCTGTCAAGCCATCGGCGTGTGGACGGGGACGTAATCTTCCACCTCTGATAGACTCTCTTATCTTACCTATATTATAGCACATTTATTCAGATTTGTAAAGTATTTTTTTATTTCTTATCAGCCTGTCCCATTCCTTATCATTTATTCTCATAAACGTGATAATTGAGTTTTTAAAACCTATGTTATCAGTTGATGTCACTATTCTCAAAACAGTTTTAAACGGGACTGAGTCATTTTCAAACGATTTAAGTATCAAAGCAGTATTCGGTTTGTTTGCTTCAATTATATACTCCGGCTCTTCGACTATTTCCCTCATATACCCAAAGTATCTTTCATAATCATTAGGATGATTATCGATAATATGCTGTATCCGTTCATCCGTAATAATAACTTCGTCAGTTATTATATCTTCAGTAATGCATTTATAGATCTCAATATTTATTCGTCCGACTAACTGCACATTTATTTCCGCCATTCTGTCTGCTTTTTCTACAGTATATCACTTTTCGACATTTATGTCAACGCATATCAGAACGCGACGACACCTCAGAGCTGAAATAACCGCACAAAAAAAGCAGCCCCTATTGGAGCCACCCCTTGCACCGACCAACTCACGCATCGTCCGGTATGTTTATATTATAACTCATTGCGACAATTATTTATTGTTCTTTACTTTATTTTTGCTTTATACTTTTGTTAACTATAACTAATTTAATTGTTAATTCAGATTAATCATTTAACCAATCACTCCGCAGCAGTCTCTTCGTCGGGGTATTTGCTGTATAAAGCCTTCAGTATGATCGGCACCGATATGCTTGAAACTATTATCAGCAGTATCACCGCCGTAAAGTAAGTAGCATCAATCATTCCCAGAGCCATACCCTTGTTCGTGATGATAAGGGCTACCTCTCCTCTGGTCATCATGCCTGCTCCTATTTTGATGCACTCATTATTTTTGAACCCGAAGCATTTTGATACAAGTCCGCAGCCGATAAGCTTGCTGAGCATAGCCACCAGCACGAACCCTACCGAAAACGCCAGCAGCGAGCCCGTCATTGCGCTGAAGCTGGTTTTGAGCCCTATGCTCACAAAAAACACAGGTGCAAAGAACATATACCCGTTTACATTCACCTTCCTGTCTATATAGGCAGCGTCACGCACGTTGCAAAGAATTATTCCTGCAATGTATGCGCCCGTGATATCCGCTATCCCGAAGTATTCCTCAGCCAGATATGCCAGCGCAAAGCAAAGCCCCATAGCCATTATAGGTATTCTCCTTGTGTGAGGATACCTCTCGTCTATCACCTTGAACGCGCGGTAAAACAGATACCCCAGCACGAATGAGAACGCTAAGAACATCAGCACCTTCAATGATACCACCGAAAGCTTTGTCGAAGGATCCTTGAAGCTCAGCACGAACGTCAGCACGATTATTCCTAGAACATCATCAATAATAGCTGCACTCAGTATCGTCTGTCCTACCTTCCCTTTAAGGAAGCCCAGCTCCTTGAGCACCTCCACCGTTATCCCGACCGAGGTCGCCGTCATTATAGACCCTATGAACAGCGCCTTGAAGAAGCCCTCGCTCCCTATCGCCGAGAACCCATATATGCACGAATACAGCAAAGCGCCGCATACAAACGGCACGAACACTCCCACACTGGCTATCACAAAAGCCCTGAACCCTGACTTTTTAAGCTCCGTCAGGTTAGTTTCCAGTCCTGCCGAAAACATTATCAGTATAACGCCTATCTCTGCCAGCTGAGAGATAAAGCTGCCAGGCTCCATTATCCCCAGAACACAAGGCCCCAGCAGCAGCCCCGCTATGATCTCACCCACGACCATAGGCGCCTTTACCTTTCTTGCAACAAGAGCCATAAATTTAGCGCCGACCATTATCAGCGCAAGATCCATCAGGATATCGTAATTCTTCATCAATACACCCCTAAATCACCAAAACTCTCATACGTTTCAGTATACCACACGTTATCACCGTATGAGTTAATTTTTTTAGGATATTTTATTAAGGCAACACCGCAAGACAAAAGGACGTCCCCGACCATTCGGGAACGTCCTCTATCTAACATAAGGTAAGGGGCTATGTCTTATCAGTCCTCTTTCTCAAGGAAATCATGTACCTTAGCAGCGATAAAAGCGCCGACCATAGGTGCGATGAGGAAAATAAGAAGGTGCTTCATCGGTGTCCATCTGCCTCTGAACATTGCAAACACTGCAGGGCCGAAGCTTCTTGCAGGGTTTACGGAAGTTCCGGTAAGGCCGATACCGAGAATGTGAACGAATGTAAGAGAAAGACCTATCACCAGTCCTGCGAAGGAACCGTGCTTGAACTTCTCCGAGGTAACGCCCAGGATAACCAGTATAAATACGAACGTAAGGATTATCTCAACAAGCAGACCTGCGATGATGCTGCCGTCAACGCCTGCAAGCGTGTTCGAGCCGTAATTTCTGGTATAGTCCTTAACATCGCCCAGATTGAATATCAGCGCCAGCAGACCAGTTCCTACAAAAGCTCCTGCAAACTGAGCGCAGATATAGCCGATGAACTCATTAAGGCTCATCTTTCCTCTTACTAAAAATGCGAACGATACCGCAGGATTGATGTGACAGCCTGAAATATTACCGATGCTGTACGCCATAGCCACGATAGAAAGGCCGAATGCAAACGCCGTTACCAGAAGGCTTCCGCCCGTCAGCATAGCAGTTCCGCAGCCGAACGTTACCAGCACGCAGGTGCCGATAGCTTCAGCAATGTACGTTTTAATTTGTTTATTACTCATTTTACATACCTCCTTAGTATGAAATATATGTCAAGTACAGCCCCTAACCCATACCATTGACCCTGTGCTCAGTGCTCGGCGGTGCTCACCGGTGCTCGCCGCACGGCTAACTCACGCCGTTCTTAGTGCGAACTATTGATTTTGTTCCCGCTGCTTTTCAGCTGCTTTGGAAAAGACGAAGGGTCGGTTGAACACGATTTCCTGAACCTGAAGGCTCTACTGAACAACGGCTCTTCTCTTTTCAAATAAAATAGCATACCGCCATCAGGCCGCAGAGCACTGCGCAGCCGCACAAAACAAATGCCAGTATATGCGCTCTGCTTCTGACAGCCTTTTTCTCATTCGTCAGCTGGCAGCAGATCTTCTGCGCCTCCTTTCCGAGCAATGTCTCATCGCTCAGAGGCGCCCCCTTATCCGCTGAAACAAACAATAATATCTTATCAAAGTATTCATTGTTTGTACATTTTATTTCTATAATTTGTTTATTTATTCCCTTTACCATCTCAGATTTTTCCCTCTTTTCCCGTTATCTGGAATTTCACATCTATTATCGACGGTATAGGGAAAAGTATTCAACTTATCAACAGAAAAATGTTGAAAACTGCATTTTCGTTCTTTATTATTGTTGATAACTCTGTTGAAAACGTTGAAAACTGCGCTGTTTTGCGCCGATTGAGCGCTGTTGAAAAAAAACTTTGTTGAAAACTGAAAACGTTTTTACGTAAAATTCTGCCCCGAAACGAAAGAACATTCGGTTACAAATGTTAATATACTGTGAACCCCGACATATCTCTCAGCAGGCTGCCTGCGCAAACCTTTTGCCTGCGCACTTTGCGAAGAACTTAAATTTGTTTGACAGAAAAATATCAAGCAACTGGCTGCTGTACGTTTTTCCGTACACTTTATCTTCACTTTCCGACCATGCCGCAATATCGGCATAACTGTACATTTTTTTACCCAAAATCAATATCCCGCACCTTTACGAAAATGTAACCATTTGTAACGAAAACGCAAATTTCGCTCCGTGCATTATCCCGGGTATCTCTATCTTGTCGTCAGGAATTTTATCGCCCTTTCGATCGAATCCTTCGAGTTGCCCCAGTCGGCGTCAGCGCCTGTGTTGCGGTAGTCATACATCTTGCAGTAATGCGATATATCCTTCTCCAGCTCATCGAGATACTTCTCGGTCAGCTTTGTGCAGGCGTCGATAAACTGCTTCTGATACTTCTTATCCATATTCTCGCCGCACATTCCCACAAGCAGGTCATAATGCGGCAGGCAGAGCATTTCCTGCTCATCGAACAACTCTCTGAAATCTCTCTGCTGAACGTACATCTCAAACAGTGTCACAAGTATGCGCGACATACCCCAGTCGATCTTAGAGCACACAAAGCAGGTCGAATTCACTGCCGAGACCTTTTTCTGCTTGGCGGTCTTCTTCTCGAACATCGACTGTCTCGTGAAGATATTTTTCTGCATACTCTGTAAATGTGACTGTAACATCAGCGCCAATGACAGTCTGTTCTTGCAGGCTCTCATCTGCTCAAAATGCGTTTTGCAGAAGCCCAGCTTGTTTGTCTCTATCCTGACATCGGGCTCCATCATCGCAGCCCCCATTATGTATTCCACAGTCCTCTTTTCGAGAGTATCTCTCAGAAGGCATATCGGGCAGCCGCATTTCGGCTCAAATATATCTGTAACAGGAATAGTCAGCAGACTTTCTCTCATCATCTTCTGTCCTTTCGGGAAATTGGTCTTGAATTATACGTCCCTATATAGTATAATAGGTTTAGCGATAAATTTCAAGAGGAAATGAGAAATTTTTATGAATATCACAGATTTTTTTGTTCAGGGTGACGATATCATCCTTCACCAGTCAGAGCTTGACCTTGACCAGACCCTTGACTGCGGACAGGCATTCCGCTGGGAAAAGGTATCTCCCGACACCTATCACGGCTATTACCTCAATAACGAGCTCACTATTTCAGATCTCCCCGAAAAGGGCGTTTTCAGATTTCATAATGTCACCGAGGAGCAGTTTCTCGCCATATGGTTTGACTATTTTGACCTCTCCGCCGATTACAGCGAGGTGATAAAAGCCCTCTCCGAGGACGAGACCCTTAGCGCAGCAGCCGGACAGTACAGCGGTACCCGTATCCTCAGACAGGACCCCTGGGAGACTATCAGCTCCTTCATCATCAGCCAGAACAATAACATTCCCCGCATAAAGCTCATAATCTCGCGCCTTTGTGAGCACTACAGCGCCTACCCCACCTTTGACGATATGAAGGCCGAGACCGTTGAGACCCTCTCATACCTCAGGGCAGGCTTTCGCGCAAAATACATAGTTGACGCAGTTTTGCGCTTTTCAACCGGTGAGCTTACTGCCGACGGCATAAAAGCCCTCACCACCGATGCCGCAAGAGATGAGCTTATGAAAATAAAGGGCGTAGGCCCCAAGGTAGCCGACTGCGCTCTTCTGTTCGGCTTCCACAAGCTCGATGCCTTTCCTAAAGACGTCTGGGTAAAAAGAGTTATGTCGCAGTATTATCCCGACGGCCTGCCCGAATGCACAAAAGGCATCGAGGGCGTAGCACAGCAGTACCTCTTCCAATATATCAGATCAGGGAACAGGGAATAGGTAATAGGGAATAGGGAATAGGTAATAGGGAATAGGTAATAGGGAATAGGTAATAGGGAATAGGGAATAGGTAATAGGGAATAGGTAATAGGGAATAGGTAATAGGTAATAGGTAATAGGTAATAGGGAATAGAGAGTAATTGTTAAAAATAATAATAAGCGCTGAAAACACTTGCAAAAGCGTTTGAAATAGTGTATAATAATATAGTTATGGCAGTGATGCCAAAAATTCGGAAAGTATGGTGCTTTTTATGGATATGCAAATGGTAAAATATCTCGCAGACCTGAGTAAGCTTGAATTCTCTGAAGAGAAGCTCGAGGAGACCGCCGGACAGATGACCGATATCATCGGCCTTATGGATACCGTCAAGGAGATAGATGTCACCTATGACGCCTACAAGGATAATCACGATGTTTTCCTGCCTGAGCTCAGAGCAGACAGCGTTGTCCCCTCAATGGCAACAGACAGGATAGTTTCCAATGCCGTAAGCTCGGACAACTGCTTCGTTGTTCCTAAGGTCGTTGAGTAATTTTGGAAAGGATGTTTGACATGGAGCTCAAAGATATGAAGCTGCGTGATATGAGAAAGGCTCTCGACAGCAAGCAGATCTCCGCCAAGGAGCTTGCTGAGGGCTATTTCGATAATATAAAAAAATATGACGGTGAGATAAAAAGCTACATCACAGTCACTGAGGAGCTTGCATACGAGCAGGCTCAGAAAGCTCAGGACATTATAGACAAGGGCGAGGCTAAGCCCCTCACAGGTATCCCTGTAGCGGTGAAAGACAATATCTGCACCAAGGGAGTCAAGACCACCTGCGCATCAAAGATACTGGAAAACTTCATTCCGCCCTATGATGCAACAGTAATGGAAAAGCTCAACGCCCAGAATATCGTAATGCTCGGCAAGACCTCTATGGACGAGTTCGCTATGGGCGGCTCCACACAGACCTCTGCCTTTGCAAAGACCGTGAACCCGTATAACAAGGGCTGCGTTCCGGGCGGTTCGTCGGGGGGTTCTGCGGCGGCAGTTTCCGCAAGGCTCGCGCCGATCGCTCTCGGCACCGATACCGGCGGCTCGATCAGACAGCCGGCTTCCTTCTGCGGAGTTACGGGCATAAAGCCCACCTACAGCAGAGTTTCGCGCTACGGCCTTGTGGCGTTCGCCTCATCTCTTGACCAGATAGGCGCTATCGGCCTTGACGCTCACGACTGCGGCATACTTCTGAACGCTATCTGCGGCTTCGATATCCACGACGGCACAAGCGCCAGAGAAGCAGTTCCCGACTTCACCTCCACCATCGGCGAAAGCATGAAGGGCGTGAAGATAGCTCTCCCGAAGGAGTATTTTGCAGAGGGCATAGATGCCGATGTGAGAGAGACCGTAATGCAGGCTGCTGAGCAGTATAAGGCAATGGGCGCAGAGCTCATAGAGTGCTCGATGCCGTCGCTGAAATATGCAGTATCGTGCTATTACCTGCTCGCTTGTGCTGAGGCCGCTTCAAACCTTTCAAGATATGACGGCATAAAGTACGGCCACAGAACATCGCGCGACTGTGACAGCTATGAAGAGCTCATCGTCCGCTCCAGATCAGAGGGCTTCGGCGATGAGGTCAAGAGAAGGATCCTTCTCGGCAACTACTGTCTGTCAAGCGGCTATTATGATGCTTACTACAGAAAAGCTCTCGCACTGAGACAGCTTGTAAGAAAAGAATATAACGACATCTTTGAAAAGTGCGACATCATCCTCACGCCGACAGCACCGACCGTTGCATACAGCCCCGAGAAAACGGCTGACCCCGTTTCCATGTATCAGGCTGATATCTGCACGGTAACTGTGAACATCGCAGGCCTTCCGGCAATATCGACCACCTGCGGCTACGATAAGAACGGTATGCCGATAGGAATGTCGCTCATAGGAAAGAAATTCAGAGAACAGGATATAATCAAGGCAGCAGACGCATTTGAGCAGGGCTTCACGCCTGTGCTGCCAAAGATGTAAGGAGGAGATCAGCATGGAAAAATGGAGGACCGTCATTGGTCTGGAGATACACGCCGAGCTCCTTACCAAAACTAAGATCTTCTGCGGCTGTTCGGCTGAGTTCGGCGGCGCACCTAATACAAGGTGCTGCCCCGTCTGCACAGGTATGCCGGGCACGCTTCCCGTCATCAACCAGACGGCAGTTGAGTATGCAGTCAAGGCAGGCTTTGCACTTGGCTGCTCAATAAACAAATTCTCGGTATTTGACCGTAAGAACTACTTCTACCCCGACCTTCCGAAGGCTTATCAGATCTCACAGCTCTATTACCCGATAATCGGTGCAGGCGCAGTTGAGATCGAGGTAGGCGGAAAGAAAAAGAAGATAAGGATAAACCACATACACTTGGAGGAAGACGCAGGAAAGCTCGTCCATGACGACTTCAACGGCGTTTCCCTCGCTGACTATAACCGCTGCGGCATACCCCTTATCGAGATCGTGTCCGAGCCCGATATCGCTTCCGCAGAGGAGGCTATGGCGTATGTTGAGCAGATAGCTCTTCTCCTTAAATACGCAGGCGTCTGCGACTGTAAGATGGAGCAGGGCTCACTCAGGTGCGATGTAAACATCTCCCTTATGAAGCCCGATGCGACCGAGTTCGGTACCCGTGCCGAGATCAAGAACATAAACTCCGTAAAGTCAGTCGGCCGTGCCATAAAGTATGAGCAGAAGAGACAGGCTCTGCTGCTTGAAGCCGGCAAAAAGGTCGTTCAGGAGACAAGGCGATATAACGCAAACCGCGATAAGACCACCTCGATGCGTACCAAGGAGAACGCGAACGACTACCGCTACTTCCCGGAGCCCGATATCCTTCAGGTGAACCTCACCGATCAGCAGATCGAGGATATCCACGCAAAGCTGCCTGAAATGCCTGCTGAAAGACGCGCAAGGTATATCGAAAACGGCATCTCGCCCGTTGACGCCGATATCCTTATCCAGTCAAAGCAGATATCAGACTTCTTCGACGAGGCCTGCACCTGCTATAACAAGCCTAAGAGCGTTTCAGTATTTATGCTCGGTGAGTTTATGAGGCGTGTGAACCTCGGTGAGATAGATATCGACAACATCACCTTCCCGGCTGAGGATATAGCAAAGCTCGTTGAGATGTCCGATAACGAGACAGTTTCCAAAAACGATGCAAAGGCTATCTTCCGTGTTATGGCGGAGGAGGGCGGAAAGCCTATGGATATCGCCAAGGAAAAGGGTATGCTCATAACAGTCGATGAGGATAAGGTAAATTCCGAGATCGACCGCATAATCTCTGAGAACAACGCTCAGGCTGCACAGTATGCAAATGGCGAAAAGAAGGTCTTCGGCTTTATTATGGGTCAGTGTACAAAGGCTCTCAAGGGTATAGCTACACCTAAGATCATCAAAGAGATCTTAGAGAAAAAGCTCGATGAGTTTGCTGCATCAAATTCCGCAGCTAAGACTGATGACACCGAACAGACCGAGACCGTCATCGGCACAGATAAGCTTACAAAGTATCAGCCCGCCGATAAGTTCGTTCCCGAGCCCGACGGCGACCTTGTGATGATATCAACTGATAAGCTCATAAAGGAATTCACTCTCGATGACGCAAAGGCTGCAATGGGCAGTGAGGTCGAGTTCGAGGGCTGTGTCCACAGGATAAGAAATATGGGCAGCATCGCATTTGTAAATGTGAGAACTGCAAGATATGTCTTCCAGACAGTTTATTCGGCTGACAAGTGCCCCGACAGCATCGAGGGTCTGAGAGAGGGCTACTTCGTAAAGGTAAAGGGTACCGTCAAGGAGAATGCGCGTGAGCAGACAGGCCTTGAGATAGAGCTTTCATCTATCCAGCTCGTTTCCACCAACGCCGCAGAGCTGCCGCTTAAAATATCACAGGGCAAGCTCGGCTGCTCCATCGAAGTAAACCTCGATAACAGAGCAGTTTCCCTCAGAAACCCCTATGAGAGAGCTATTTTCAAGCTCCAGGAGGGTCTCGTTCACGGAATGCATAAATTCATGCAGGAGCAGAACTTCACAGAGATCCATTCACCTAAGATAGTTGCCCAGGGCGCTGAGGGCGGTGCAAATATCTTCGCACTTGATTACTTCGGCAAGAATGCCTTCCTCAATCAGTCGCCTCAGTTCTACAAGCAGACGGCAGTTGCTTTCTTTGACAGAGTCTACGAGATAGCTCCCGTCTACAGAGCCGAAAAGCACGCGACCTCGCGCCATATCAACGAGTACATCGGCCTTGACTTTGAGATGGGCTATATTGACAGTATGTACGATGTAATGGCTATGGAGACCGCAATGCTCAGAAGCATTTTTGAGTATATCAAGCAGAACTATCAGAACGAGATAGCTATCCTCGGCGCAGATGTGCCTACAATAAAGGAAATACCGTCTATCAAGTTTGCTGATGCGCTCAAGCTTCTCAGGGGTGCAGATTCTACAGGCAAGAAGTTCGACCTTGACCCCGAGGACGAGGTAAACCTCGGAAAGTATGCCAAGGAGAAGTACGATTCCGACTTTATCTTCGTAACGCACTTCCCGTCCTCAAAGCCTCCGTTCTACGCAATGAACTCGCGCGAGGACCCGAGAGAGGCATACAAGTTCGACCTGCTGTTCAGAGGACTGGAGATAACCTCCGGCGGACAGAGAATACACGATTATGATGAGCAGGTAGCAAAGCTCAAAGCGCAAGGCCTTGACCCTGCTGACTTTGCAAGCTATCTTGAGGCTCACAAGTACGGACTGCCACCTCACGGAGGACTGGGTATCGGTCTTGAAAGACTGCTGATGAAGCTGCTCCGCAAGAACAATATCCGTGAAACATCTATGTTCCCGAGAGATATAAACAGATTACTGCCGTAATACAAAAAGACCGAGGATAACTCTCCTCGGTCTTTTCATGTGAAAGATCCT
>CACXFU010000011.1 GCA_902767035.1 uncultured Ruminococcus sp. | reverse complement strand
CGAGAGCTTTCCGTACAGACGGAAGTAGTTCTGATAAGTGATAGTCGCGATAGTCTTCGACTCTCTCTTTACCTCAACGTTCTCCTTGGCCTCGATCGCCTGGTGCAGACCGTCATTGAAACGTCTGCCCTGCATTATACGTCCCGTAAACTCGTCAACGATGAGCACCTCGCCGTCCTTGACGATGTAATCAACGCCGTTTTTCATAACGCCGTTAGCCTTGATAGCCTGATTTACATGGTGGGAGATAGTCATATTCTCCTGATCCATAAGGTTCACGATATGGAACCACTTCTCAGCCTTTTTAACACCGCTCTTTGTAAGGGTAGCGGTCTTTGCCTTTTCGTCGATGATATAGTCACCGTCGAGCAGGTCATTGTCTGCCTTGTCGTCCATCTCAACTACGGTAACGGGCTTGAGGGTCTTTGCCAGCCTGTCAGCCTCTGAGTAGAGGGTGGTGGACTTGTCGCCCTGACCCGAAATGATAAGAGGAGTTCTTGCTTCATCTATGAGGATAGAGTCTACCTCGTCAACGATAGCGAAGGCGTGCTCTCTCTGCACCTTATCTCTCTTGTATGTTACCATGTTGTCACGCAGATAATCAAAGCCGAACTCTGTGTTCGTACCATATGTGATGTCAGCGTTATAGGCTTTCTTCTTCGTATCCTTGTCCATACCAGTGAGGACAACGCCTATAGATGTATTGAGGAAGTGGAACACCTTGCCCATCTCCTCTGACTGGAACTTCGCAAGGAAGTCGTTTACCGTTACAACGTGTACGCCCTTGCCGTTAAGCGAATTTGCATATGCTGCAAGGCACGCAACGAGCGTTTTACCTTCACCTGTTTTCATCTCTGCTATACGTCCCTGATGAAGAACGATAGCTCCGACTATCTGGACAGGGAAGGGCTTCTTTCCGAGAACTCTCCATGCAGCCTCACGGCATACAGCAAGAGCATCGGGCAGAACATCGTCAAGAGTGGAGAGCTCATCGAGCTTAGCCTTTAGCACAGCAGTCTGATTTCCCAGCTCCTCGTCGGACATTGCCTCGTATTTGCTTTCAAGTTCCAGCACCTTATTCTTTATCGGCTCTATCTTCGCGAGCTCCTTCTTTGAATAGTTGCCGAAAACCTTGTCAAAAAGACCCATATTCTATCACCTTTACTGTTTATTTGTCTTCATTTTACATTCCTGTGTTCTCACGCACTGTACCCCGGAGCAATACTCTCGGCGTACAAAAACACTATTATATTATACTATAACTGCCCGCGAATGTCAAGTATTAAACAGCAAGTTTACGCTCTGCACAAAAATAAGTTCATACTACATTGAACAATAAGTTCATACTACATTGAAAAATAAGCCTTTACATTTATAAAAAAGTGTGTTATAATAAACTGAATATTGCAAAAACAATGTCCATCGGACGGACAGGAGGTCATAAAATGGAGGAGTTCCCCTGGCGAAGTATTCTTGACGAGAACAGGAATACCGAAGCCGTTAAGCCAGATAACGAAGAAAATGAAGTTATTTCAGAGAGCGACGCTCAGGAAACCTATGCTGAGAGCGAGCCGGCTCCCGTGTATGACGAGGAGCAGGTAGCGCGGATAAGAGCAGATATCGAGCGCAGAAGAGCGATCAGGCGTGAGGCTGAGAGAAAGCGCATAATGCGCAATCGCATAATCGCCGTATGTGTGCTGCTGTTGCTGGTGATAATCCTGTTCAAGGCCTGCACGGGCGGCTCTGACAAGAAGGATGATAAGAGTACTTCTTCGTCCTTGGCCGCAGCTGCCGATACCAAAACGAAAAAAACAAAGAAAAGCACCTCTTCAAAGGCTGAGGACAAGGACACCTCAGATGATGCAGGTGAGCAGGAAAGCACCCATAAGATAGAAACTATCGGCGGTATGACCTTTGTTGACAATATCCTGATAGTGAACAAGACCTATTCACTGCCTGCCGATTATGCACCCGGCGTCAGTGAGGTCGCACAGAATGCCTTTAATGAGATGGCTGAGGCAGCCTCTTATGAGGGGATATCGCTGTGGATAAATTCAAGCTACCGTTCATATGAGGATCAGGAGTACCTGTATAACAGCTATGCCAATGAAAGAGGCACCGAGGCTGCTGACGAGGTCTCCTCAAGACCGGGCCATTCAGAGCACCAGTCGGGGCTGGCCTTTGATGTGAACACCACCGAGGATTCCTTTGCGGGAACGCCAGAGGCTGAGTGGCTTGCTGCACATTGCTGTGAATACGGCTTCATAATCAGGTTCCCTGAGGGGAAGGAGTCCTCAACGGGCTTTGCCTATGAGCCGTGGCATATAAGATATCTCGGCACGAAGATAGCGACCGAGGTAACTCAGAGCGGACTGTCTCTTGAGGAATATTTGGGCGTTACCTCCAGCTATGATGACGCTGAGGATATGCAGGCCTGAATTCATAACGTTTGAAAGGTGGATTAGATGCTTCAGATATTAGCCGATGAGAGCGCAACGCTCCAGAATGTGTATGCTCCGCTGCCGCTGGGTATACACGTCGTGTTCTGTATAATTGCTACAGCTGTTTATGCAGCTCTTTTCGCAAGAAGAAAAACCTACAATTATCTCTGCCTTATGGCGGCCGTTGACCTTACCCTTATGACCCAGTTCTTTACGGACGATCCGGTCATAGCGGCACTGTTCATCATTGAGGTAGGTCTGCTCGCGGCCTCTGCTATCTATTCGTTCAGGGCTTCACGCAAGAAGAAGCTTGAGGCAAAGCAAGGCCGTGATCCGGAGCCTCAGGAGAGCGATGATAACACTCAGGAGGATACCGGCCTGGCCGACAGTGACGATGAGGACGATGATATCCTATGAAGATAGTTATTCTCGATTCTGAAACGGTATCGAGGAACGATGTTTCGCTTGATGCAATAACGGCATTGGGGGAGTGTGAGGTCTTCGGCTTCACCCCGAACGATAAGGTGGCAGAAAAGATAGGCGATGCCGATGCGGTCATCTGCAACAAATGCCTTATCACCGAGGAGGTATTCTCCGCCTGCCCGAACCTAAAATACGTGGGCCTTTTTGCCACAGGCTACAACAATGTTGACCTTGAAGCTGCCAGCCGTCACGGGACGGTGGTGTGCAATGTGCCTGCATATTCATCAGCGGCAGTCGCGCAGCATACCTTTGCGCTGATACTTAATCATTTCAACCGCATACGTGAGTATGCCGATGCTGTTGACAACGGCGAGTGGATAGACTATAAGCTCTTTTCCTATTTCGGCATACCGACTCACGAGCTGGAAGGCATGACGATGGGCATCGTAGGCTACGGCAATATCGGCAGGAAGGTGGCTGTTATAGCAAGGGCTTTCGGTATGAAGGTCATCACGTTCACGCGCTCACCAGAAAAGGTGACAGACTGCGAATGTGTGAGCCTTGACGAGCTGCTTTCGCGCTCTGATATCGTCAGTCTGCACTGTCCTTTGTTTGATGATAACAGGAAGATGATAAATGCAGTCACGCTCTCGAAGATGAAGAGCACGGCACTGCTTGTGAACACCGCAAGGGGCGGCCTTATCGACGAACCTGCACTTGCAGAGGCGCTCAAAAACGGCACGATCGCAGGCGCCTGCATAGATGCTCTCACGCTTGAGCCTATGAGGGCAGACTGTCCTCTTTATAAAGCGCCGAACTGTGTGATAACACCTCATGTGGCGTGGGCACCGAAGGAGACCAGAGAAAGGCTTCTGGAAAAGGTCGCAGAGAACCTTTCCGCTTGGGCAAGCGGCGAGCCGATAAATGTTGTGAATAACGGCAGCCTTTAGATGCCGTAAACAAGTAAGGAAGTAAAAAATATGTCAGATATGAGCTCTAAAAAGAGAATAGTTGTCAAGGTGGGTACGTCAACTCTTACCCACGGCACAGGAAGACTTAACATCAGACGGGTGGAGATACTTGTAAAAACTCTCGCCGATCTTCAGAACGCAGGCCATCAGGTGATACTTGTTTCAAGCGGTGCCATAGGTCTCGGAATGGCTAAGCTCGGCCTTATGAACAAGCCTAAAGACACCCCGACAAAGCAGGCCTGTGCATCTATCGGGCAGTGTGAGCTGATGTATCTTTATGATGATCTGTTCTCAAATTACGGTATCAATGTGGCACAGATGCTGCTGACAAAATATATACTGCTGGAGGGCAGAAAGGAAAACGTCGTAAATGCCCTTGACAGGATAATAGAGCTAGGCGCGATACCTATAGTAAATGAGAACGATACGGTAGCTATCGATGAGCTGGAGCTTGAAATGGGCGAGAACGATTCTCTTGCCGCAAATGTGGCAGTGCTTGCAAAGGCAGACCTTCTCATAATAATGTCTGACATTGAGGGCCTGTTTGACAAGGACCCTCATAAATATGACGATGCAGAGCTTATACCCGTTGTGCAGAGCATAACCGATGAGATAAGATCTCTTGCAGGGGGTGCAGGCTCAAAGCTCGGCACAGGCGGTATGGCAACAAAGATCAAGGCCGCAGAGATAGCAAGAAACGGCGGCATAGACCTTATCATAATGAACGGCCGCGATCCCAGAAGGCTTTATAAGATATTTGAAAACAAGCCCGTGGGAACGCTGTTTACAGCAAAATAGCCAAACATTTATGACAGGGAATAGG
>CACXFU010000010.1 GCA_902767035.1 uncultured Ruminococcus sp. | reverse complement strand
GAGACAGCGTGTTGCGCTCGGCCGTGCTATAGTTCGTGAGCCTCAGGTATTCCTTCTCGACGAGCCTCTTTCCAACCTCGATGCTAAGCTGAGAGCACAGATGAGAACCGAAATCTCGAAGCTCCACAAGAGACTTGGTACAACATTCATCTACGTTACACATGACCAGACAGAGGCTATGACGATGGGTGATAGGATCGTTGTTATGAAGGACGGCTACATCCAGCAGATAGATACACCTACAAACCTTTACCAGAGCCCTGTTAACCAGTTCGTTGCAGGATTCATCGGTTCACCTCAGATGAACTTCATCGACGCTAAGCTCCTCAAGGACGGCGACAAGTATGTTGTTGAGTTCGGTTCCGAGGATACAAAGACCACAAGAGGCGTTAAGTATCAGGTGGTAGTTCCTGATTCCAAGATCGACGATCCCGAGGCTCTTGAGCAGCTCGTAGATCAGGAAGTTGTTCTTGGTGTTCGTCCTGAGTGTATCCATGATGAGCCCGCATTCCTTTCACAGGCAACAACAGGCGTTATCAACACCACAGTAGAAGTTACCGAAATGATGGGTGCAGAGACATATCTCTACCTCACCTGCGAGGGCATCAACCTCACAGCAAGAGTTTCACCTCGTTCCGATGTTCGTCCTCAGGACGAGATCCAGGTAGCTATCGATCCTAACAGGATCCACATCTTTGACAAGGAGACAGAGAAGACTGTTCTCAACTGATTGTAAAGATCTTTTTCAGCCCTTCCCGAAAAGGAGGGGCTGTTTTTGTAGAGTAAGACTTTTTTGATCGGAGTGATTAGGTATGAAGATTAAAAGGATCATTGCAGCGCTTGCTGCCTGTGTGATGTGTGCGGCAGTGCTTGCTGCCTGCGGTGACACTGACAGCAGCTCGGCGGCTGAGAGCAGCAAGGCCGTTTCGCGGACAGATGAAAAGCTTACCCCTGATGAGGATAAGCCCCCTGAGACTGACGAGGAGTGGGAACAGGCTATGTTCAAAAAGGCAATGGTGTCATACGGGAATACTGAGCTTGTTCAGAACGTTATAAAGAAGGCTCAGAACGGCGAGGAGGTAACAGTCGCTTATCTGGGCGGCTCAATAACAGAGGGTATCTCTGCCGGCGCCGACGGCTGCTATGCGAAGCTTACATATGACTATTTTGCTGAGAAGTTCGGCACGGGAGACAATGTTAAATACTGCAATGCAGGTCTCAGCGGTACGCCTTCAAAGCTGGGAATACTGCGCCTTAACAGAGATGTGCTTTCCAGCGACCCCGATATTTGCTTTATCGAGTTTGCGGTGAATGACGGCGGAGATCAGGATTATCAGAACGCTTATGAGTCTATAGTTCAGACCCTGCTTGAAAAGAACATCGCGCCTATACTGCTGTTTTCTGTAACTGCTGACGATTATTCGGCGCAGGACTATATGAAGCAGATAGGTGAAGCCTATGACCTGCCGATGATATCCTACTGCGACGCTTTGCGCTATCTGTTTGAGAACAACAGGCTTACGTGGGCGGAGTTCTCAGATGACCAGTCTCACCCGAATGAGTACGGCCATCAGCTGGTAGCTTCGATGATAGACTATTACTTCGATACGGTTATGGACGTTCAGAGCAAGGGCGAGTATGTTATGCCTTTTGAGCCTGTGTTTGCTCCGCGTGAGGTAGATGCCGGTATGTATGAGAATGACGCTCTTTCTCCGGCAGAGGAGGGCAGCTGGTATGAGGGCTCAACTATCGCAAGCTTTACAAACGGCTGGACCTATGACCGCAACGGCGACAATGAACCCATAGTGTTCGAGTTCACCGGAAAGAAGTTCCTCTACCTCATTTATAAAGAGGTCCAGAGCGGAAAGTTCGGAAAGCTGCACGTTAAGGTGTTCGCTGACGGCGAGCTCTACAATGAGGCCGATATCGATCCCGTCAGCCCGAGCGGCTGGGGCAATGCTCAGGTGGTTAATATCGCTATGAAGCCGACACCCGTTGATTACAGGGTGGAGATATCACTGGCTGAGGGCGATGAGGGTATGAATTCCGAGATACTGGGCTTTGGTTATACCGAGTAATATCAATCGTTTTCGTGAAAATGACAGCTCACTGTGACAGAAATTGCCGACAGTGAGCTGTTTTTATGTGCAAAATGTATATATGAGTGTCGCTTATTTGTGCAAAAGGGTAAAATTAGGGGCGAACGCAAGGTATTTCTTGACTTGCATTTTATAATTGTGTTATAATATTATTAATGATGTTTGTGCGGATATTTTGTGTCCGAAAACGGTTTGGACGGTAATTATCAACTATATGTTGGGTGTCCGCTTTAATGCCTGATAGATCTAGAACGGAGGTTTGTTATGGAAAAACAAATTGATTACGGCAGCTACAAATCATATAAGGAAACGGTCGGTACGCTGACGGGAAACCTTAAACAGCTGCTGTCATTAAGTGAGGAGATATCTCTTGTCAATACGGCGGAGTCTATCAAGGAGACGCTTGAAAAGACTGCGCAGGAGCATTTTGAGGTCGCTATCGTCGGCGAGTTCAAAAGGGGCAAGAGCACCCTTATAAACGCTATGCTCGGTCAGGAGGTGCTGCCTGCCGATGTTCTGCCTGCAACGGCTACGCTCAACCGCGTTACCTACAGCGAGGAGCCTTATGTTCAGGTCGAGTATAAAAACGGCAACAGCGAAAAGGTGGACATCAACAAGCTGGAGGACTATGTCACCAAGCTGACGGCAGAATCTGAGGAGAAGGCGGAGACCGTTAAGGAGGCCACCGTTTACTATGATACTGAGTTCTGCAAGAACAATGTTGATATCATCGACACCCCCGGCCTTAACGATGATGAGCAGATGACCAACGTTACGCTCTCTATCCTGCCGAAGATAGATGCAGCTGTATTTGTTATCAGTGCTAACTCTCCGTTCTCTCAGTTCGAGAAGGAATTTCTTGAGAAGAAGATGCTCACCTCCGACGTCGGAAGGATAATCTTCGTTGTAAACTGCTTCGGCACGTTCTCTCAGGAGGACGAGAACAAGATCGTCGAGACGGTAAGAGCGAGAATAGGCAAGTATGTAATGGAGAAAGCCAAGAAAGTAATGGGCGAGGACTCCAGAGAATTTGCCGTTTATAAGAGAAAGATAGGAACCCCGAGGGTGATCGGTGTTTATGCTAAGCAGGCTCTCGTTGCAAAGAGACAGAACGATCAGAAAATGCTCGAGGACAGTAACTTCCCCGAGTTTGAGAACGCTCTTGAGACGATGCTCACCAAGGAGAGAGGTGTTATAGCTCTCCAGATCCTTGCTAACAAGATCACCAATTCAGGTACTGAGATACTGCGTTCAGTAGTTATGCAGGAGAACGCCCTGATGATGGCTAATGACGAGTTCATGGAGAAGTACGATCAGGCCATCAAGGAGATCGACGAGATCAGGAACAAGAAGCGTCAGGAATTTGTAAAGATAAATGACGCTGCAAATCAGGTGTTCAATGATCTGCAGCCGGTGCTTGACAGCTACTGGACAAACATTGAACAGACCGCTATGGAGGTTATCGACAACTTTCAGATGTCTTCCGAGGACTTCAAGAAGGATCAGCTCAAGCTCATAACCGCTAAGCTGACCGAGAAGATCAAGGAGAGCATCGAGGCAAGAGCTCAGATAATCTGCGAGCAGATACAGAACAGCATAAACGTTGCAGTAAGCTGCGAGGCTGAAAGGCTGCAGGAGTTTGAGGACGAGTTCTTTGAGTCCGTTGCAAGGATACAGCAGATGTTCACTATATCCGACAGGGTTGCTTCAAAGGGCGGCACGATAGACAAGATAATCGGTGTGGCTATAGGCTCCTACGGCGTGGGCGGCCTGTTCCTCGGTTTCAGAGAGTCGGGCGTTAAGGGCGCTCTGCTCGGCGGAGCTACGGGCTTTGCAGGATTCTACGCTACATATTACACGGCGTTCTTCTTTGCAGGGTTCCTCGGGATAACGGCTACACTGCCTGTTACACTGTTCCTTATGGCAGTTGCGGGCATAGCAGGTACGTTTACCTCAAACTTTGCGATAGATAAGATCCTCGTGAAGGAGAAGATAGATAAGTATAAGTCCAACTACAAGGCGCAGGTAAAGAAGCAGTTCCACGAGATGAAGCTCAATAACGACTTCACCGAGACTGTCCGCCGCCAGGTATTCTCTGCGTTTGAAGGACTGAAGGGCAAGATCGAGAACGAAACAGAGATAATCCTCCGTGACACTCAGGAGACTCTTGATAATCTTAATGATCTTAAAACCGAGAAGAGCGACATTTCCCAGAAGGAAATGGAGAGACTGCATGACATCGCCGAGACCGCGAGCAGCATAGTTCAGGACGCTTATGCTGTAAGACGTGTTCTTACCGAGGCTATGGAAAGCTGAGCCTTAACGGTAAAATCTATTATTATCAAGGAGGACACGGAATGAGTGAGATATCATTGGAAATGGAAAACCCGCTTCTTCAGATCGACACCAGCTTCCGTACATATTTGAACGCCTACACCAGAAGCTATCAGAACCATATAGTTGACGGTGTGCTTGACTATGCGTTTGAGTCCGATTTCGCAGTAAGGCAGAAGATACTTGGCCTGAGCGGCTGCGGAAAACTGTTCAAGGCAGTAAGTTCTCAGGACATCTCGGCAGAGGCAAAGGTCCTTTTCATGAAATGCGACCAGGTCGGACCTCTCAAATATCCGGAAATCTATGACATCGTGAAAAAGTGCAGCGAAAGGCTCGAGCTTGTCGTGCCGATCGTGTTTATAAGAAAGGATCTTGACAGAGCTCTGATCTATTCGATCGCGAGCGACATTATAGATCCGTGTATAGTTATCACAAAGCAGCTCGTCGATCAGATGAGCAGCGATGAGCTTACCTTCCTCATCGGCAGTGAGTGCGGAAGGATACAGAATAACCACTGTGTTTACAATATGGCTTTCACATACCTTAATGTGAACAAGCTCGTATACAGGCCTGCCGAAAGGTCATTCAATTCCCCCGTGAGCAAGCAGCTCTATGCGGCCCTTGTGCAGTGGGTTGACTATGCCGACATAACCTGCGACAGAGCAGGCATTATCTGCCTTGATAAGCCCGGAAGGTTCATCGAGGTGGCGTCTTCTCTGTATCAGAGCGGCTACATTGACTTCTACGGCAGAAAGCAGAAGGACATTGATTCCTTTATGCTGCAAAACAGGTCGGAGAGCATCCATGCGATCGCTTCAAGAAGCCTGACGACCGACCGCTCCATGCAGGAGCTCGAGCGCAGGATCGTGGCATCGAATGAGTTTCTCAACTGCACCACCCTTTATGAGTGGAGAAGAGACCTCGACGGCAAAGAGCAGCACCTTGTTTCCGGTCAGATCTGCGATGTTCGCAGCAGCATAATTTTAGGAAACGGAGGGCAGCTGAATGGATGATCTTAGCAACAGAAACGTTTCCGAAGATATAGCTGCGATCCGTGAGAAGATCGGCAGACTGATATCGGATCAGAAGATCGCTGAAATGCTCGGCGGTGAGTTCATCGGCGAGCTGAAAGAGTGGGACGCAGTGATCGAGAAAAAGTGCGAAGAGCCCTTCACTCTGGTAATTCTGGGTGAGTTCAAGCGCGGCAAGAGCACGATAATCAATGCGCTGCTCGGAAAAGAGCTCGCACCTATAAACGTTACTCCTGAGACCTACACTATAAACGAGATATCCTTCGGCAACGTACAGACGGTCGAGGCTATGCTCGAAAACGGAACAAGAGTTCCGCTGACACTTGAAGACATAACAAGAGAACAGCTTGAAAAGAGAATGAAGCTCTTCCCGAGCCCTGTGAGCTATGTTCAGATAAAGGACAACTCACCCATACTTAAAGAGCTCAGGATAGTTGATACTCCCGGCCTTTCGGATCTGGAGTCTCTTGACAAGCAGGTCATGGATTACATCGTCAATGCAGATGCTATAATGTTTGCGGCATCGTGCCTGCTGCCGTTCTCCGAGACTGAGCAGCTGTTCCTTGCAAGCCATGTCAGGCCGCAGCGCTTCGGTATGCTCTATATACTCGTGAATATGATAGACGCTATGAACACTCAGCGTGATGTTGAGAAGATACTCAGGCGTATCAGGAACATTTCCGAGAGGATAGTGCCGAACGCGATAGTTTACGGCATAAGTGCGCGTGATGAGCTTGGCAGAAAGACCAACAAGGAAAGACCTCTCGATAAGGGCACAAGAGAATTCTATGAAACTCAGTTCTTCCAGTTTGAGCTCTCACTGCAGCGTGATATCATAATGCAGAAGGACGTCATCAGAAACAGGCGTGTGTTCACGATGCTCGATCAGATGTGCTCAGAGACGGCTGCAAAGCTCAATATCATCAGCGATATGGCAGAGCTTGACAAGGCAAAGCTTGAAGAGCGCAGCCGAGAGTTCGAGGATCAGTGCAAGGAGCTGGAAATGGCTCTCAACGAGAAAAAGCCCCAGCTGCACCTTTCTATCCTTGAAATGCAGCAGGAGGCCGAGAAGTGGATGTATGAGTTCTTCTCGAAGCTGAGAGCGAGCATACTCGAATGCAGAGGCAAGGACGCCGAAGGAAATGACATCTTCAGCCCTGACGATATAGAGAAATACTTCTATTCGTTCCTTATGGAAAAGGTGGGCGAGGCGTACCGCACCTGTATAGAGAACCACAGAGACAAGGTTGCAGATCTTGTTGAAAGGATGAGCAGGGAGCTTGCAAACGCACTCGGTATAGATGATCTGTCGGCAGTTTCAAAGGCGCCTTCCGTTGAGAGGATAATGATGTCTCTCAATAAGAACGTTACGCGTTCGGTAATGGGTGTGAAGCTTTTTGCAACCAGCGAAGCCTTCCCGCCGGAGACGATGTCGGTATTCAGTGTTATTCTCAAAAAGAAGAAGCAGACGGATATCATAGATATAGCCCTTGAAAACTACGATGATATCAGAAACAACATAGTTAAGGATATCAAGAACGTTTATGCAGACCTTGAGACCAAGGCGGCAGCAAGGCTTGACGGGCTTTATCTCTATCAGGTCGAGATGGGCAGAGAGGCGCTCTCTCAGGCTCAGCATATGATGAACGACCATGACAATTCCGAGATCCGCCAGACGCTCGATGAAGCTAAGGCCCTTCTCGAAGAGCCCAGAGCGATAATCAGACAGCACTACGATGCTCTGACAGAGTAACAAAGAATTAAATCATTATTTGACCCGAAGGGGCTTGGTGGGCGTGCAGCAGACGTAGTAGCTGCGGGAAATCCCCCAAGCAGGACGTGACGCTTCTTAATAGTCAGTGCTAAGTATTGGGCGAAAACAATAAAAAGACGGCTTATGCCGTCTTTTTTGTTACATATTAGTTTTATAGATAGCCGCAAAGAAATATTTGTATCCGCCGTAGTTGTTTGAGTTGCCCCACCGCACCTGAACCTCAACTATGCAGCCGTCTATGTCTTCCGCCGGCAGCTCCAGCTCAGTGGACTGATCTATCATAGTAGAACCGTCATAGGTGTAGACCTTGTAGAGAACGTCTCCGGAACGGCTGCCGTTCGCCGTAACGCTAAGCGGCGCTGTGAACTGTACGCTGCCGTCACTGTTGATATGTATGGGAACGTCAAACGTTGCAATAGTATCATACCGCTGCGGAACGGTCTTTTCAAGGTTGATATTCTTTATACTTCCGGCAGAGCAGCGCTCAAAAAGCTCGCCTTCAAGCTCATACCTGTCATCGCCGCAGGTAACTATCAGCTGGCCAACCCTTGCAGCAGGCTGTGCCTGTGATATGATTATGCCGGTCATCACCACCAGCACGGTAACGACGACCACCAGAAACTTCCTTTTCATCAGGTGCTTTCCTTTCGGATAATATATATTATATTATAGCACATTTTTTACTGGTTGTAAAGACGCATATATGACTATTCGGAAAATTTTTGTGCATATCAAAACGGCTCCGGTATCGCCCGAAGCCGTTTAGCACTATCTTATTATCTTACGATAACGGAACCGTCGTTCTTGTTATAAGCTGCACTGTAGCCCTGACCGTCAGTCGTGAAGAAGTAGTAGTAGCTGAAGTTGTCATCATCTTCTCTGTACTCATAGTGATCGACAGTGCCGGGTATCTGTGCTGTGATAGCCGAGATCGCATCCTGTGAGCCGCCCGAAGACTGCTGTGTCGTGGTGGTCTCTGTGCCGCCCTCGCCCTCGGCAGTTGTGGTCGTGTTCGTGTCAGTGTTCTGGTCGTCAGAAACCGCTGTAGTAGTCGTAGTCGTCTCAGTGTTCTGATCGTCAGACTCGCTGTCAGTGCCGTTCTGGCTGCTGAGGGTATCGTCCTCTGCATATGTAGTGGTCAGAACATAGCTGATCTCATGCTTGCTGTCTTCCTCTGCTTCGCTCTCCTCGGGCTCGGTCACAACAGCCAGCTTCTTAGAAGCGGTGGTGGTCTTGCTCGAATCATCGCCCTTGTAGCCGAATATCCTGTATCCAGCGATTATCGCAAGTATTATAACAACAAGGATACAGATAGTTATAACAGCTGTGATGATGAAGATCCTCTTGTTGGGGTTATCATCGTCATCATCATCGTAATCCTTATCGTCCTCATAATCATCATAATCATCGAACTGCTCCTCAGCAGCAACAGTTCTCGGCGCGGTAGCCTTCTTAGGTGCAGGCTGCTGCTCCTTGATAGCAGTGAAATGCTTCGTAGCTTCATTCTCTGCAGCGTCCTTCGCGTTGAACACGATGGTCCTGTCATCGCTCAGGCCGGCATCAGCGGCAGCCTCGGCAGCATCAGCCTCATCAAGCAGCAGATTGTGACAGTATTTACAAAGGATAGCCTCGTCGGACAGTTCTTTTCCGCAGAACGGGCAAGTTTTTACACTCATAATTACCTTCCTTTCCTTTCATACCTATTAAGCTAATATTAATGATAACACATCTCAAAATAAAAATCAATACATTTTAAGAAAAAAGTCATATTACACAGAATTATAGAGAATTGTCGCATATATTTGGTGGTCAAAATGCCCATTTGGTGTCGCAATAAGGTTCTGTCGTTGTGCAAAGATACAAAGTCAAATTCCGGCTGTTGACAAAACCGAACCAAAAGAGTATAATAATTAAGCTGTCTTACAGCACCGAGGCGTAACTCAGTTTGGTAGAGTGCTTGGTTTGGGACCAAGATGCCGCAGGTTCAAGTCCTGTCGCCTCGATTTCTCTTTGGTGAACAGCTTATCACATGGGGCCGTGGACTGGCCGTAAAGGAGCCGAAGGGCAGTGCCGTGCGGTTTTCAGAAGCGGCGGAGTCGTTAATAGAGTGATATGTCTCTGCGAAAATGTTAAGGATTTTAAAACAATCTTGATTTTCATTGACAAGGACGGTTGAATGTGATATAATATTTGTTGTCACCGAAGTTCATAGGCTGGTGTAGCTCAGTTGGTAGAGCAGCTGATTTGTAATCAGCAGGTCGGGGGTTCGAGTCCGTCCACCAGCTCCAT
>CACXFU010000009.1 GCA_902767035.1 uncultured Ruminococcus sp. | reverse complement strand
TTCAAGCACTTCTTTTGGCGACTTGAACTTCAGGCAGACCTTCGGTATGCTGTTTGAGCGCTTGTTGTATGCCGCCAGCTGCTTTCTTCCGTCCTCTAAGCTGTACATTCTCAGTTTGCTGTAAAGACGCTTTCCGTCCTCCCTATGCTGTCTCTCGACCTTGCCGTTATGCCTCGGTGTTGCGACCCTGATATACTCTTTTATGCATTATTATATCTTTACATTTTATTTGAGATGTGTTATAATGTTTGGGTAGCGATCAATGATCTCAGCTATAATTTTATTATCGGAGGTATTTAAATGAGTAAAACAAGAATAGGTATCGCTGGATACGGAAACCTTGGAAAAGGTGTTGAACTCGCGATAAGACAGAATGATGATATGGAGCTTGCAGCTATTTTTACACGCCGCGACCCTTCGACCGTTAAGCCTCTCACAGAAGGCGCTAAGGTTTATAATATTGATTATGCTAAGGATATGACTGACGATATAGATGTAATGATAATCTGCGGCGGTTCCGCGACTGACCTTCCGAAGCAGACACCTGAACTTGCAAAGCTTTTCAACGTTATTGACAGCTTTGACACTCATGCACGCATTCCTGAGCATTTTACAAATGTTGACAAAGCAGCAAAGGAAAGCGGACATCTCGCATTTATTTCACTCGGTTGGGATCCGGGTCTGTTTTCGCTGAACAGACTGTATGCGGAGTCTATCCTGCCTAACGGAAAGAGCTACACCTTCTGGGGCAAGGGAGTCAGTCAGGGTCACTCTGATGCTATCCGCAGAGTTGAGGGCGTTAAGCGCGGCATACAGTATACGGTACCGATCGAATCAGCAATTGATGCTGTACGTTCAGGCAGCCAGCCTGAGCTGACTACCAGAGAAAAGCACCTGAGAGAGTGTTGGGTAGTTCCCGAAGAGGGTGCAGACCTCAAAAAGATCGAAGAAAGCATCAAGACGATGAAGAATTACTTTGATCAGTATGATACGACCGTAAACTTCATCACCGAGGAGGAATTTGAAGCAAATCATAATTCAATGCCCCACGGAGGCTTTGTTATGAGAAGCGGCCTGACCGGTGACGGAGAGAAAACACATCAGATGATAGAATACTCGTTAAAGCTTGAATCAAACCCCGAGTTTACCGCAAGTGTCCTTATCTGCTATGCAAGAGCCCTTGCAAGACTGCATTCAGAGGGTGCTGTCGGCTGCAAGACAGCTTTTGATATCGCACCTGCTTATCTTTCAAAGCTTTCGGGCGAAGAGCTGAGAGCAACAATGCTGTAATAAATATGACATGGCTGCGCAACATTATAGTTACGCAGCCATTTTTTATGCTATATTATTTTTTCCAGTTCGAGGAGCTTTATTTTCCTGTCGATACCGCCGGCATATCCTGTAAGACTTCCGTCAGAGCCTATAACTCTGTGACAAGGAACGATAAGCGATACCGGATTATGACTGACTGCACCGCCTACAGCCTGTGCCGACATTCTGCCGATACCTCTCTGACGGGCTATAATACCAGCTATCTCACCATAGGTCATCGTGTGCCCGAATGGAATAGTGAGAATGATGTCGCAGACAGCTTTGCGAAAAGGAGTAGTTATAAGGTTCAAAGGCGGAGTAAAATCAGGAGAGACGCCGCTGAAATAGATATCAAGCCACTTAACAGCTTGCGTGAACACTTGAAGATCACGCTCTTGCGTCTCTTTGTGAAGAGTATCCCCGTAATACTTCTGTCCGTCAAACCACAAGCCTGTGAGCGCCTGTCCGTCACTGGCAAGTGTTATGCCGCCTAAAGGCGAACTGTACTTATGAATGTATGTCATTATATCGGCTCTTTTAGTTATTTTTATTTCCTCTTACGCTTCTTCCCTCGTCAAAATCGTCAAGAAAATGGTGGTAGTCATCTCCCCTGTGATACGAAATGATAGTCTGGAGATTTACATTCTCAACGCTTCTGAATATGTTCATATCGACTGCCGGATACTGAGCCCTGAGCTGTTTTAGCAGATTTTTAACTTCAAGTCTCTTTGAAAGCCCGTTAGCATTACCGTCAGCAGCACATTGCTCGGTAAACCTGCAGGCACACTGTATAAATTCAAGCCCGTTATACTGAGACCATTTAATTATATCGTCCTCACGCACCATATATAAAGGTCTTATCAGCTGCATTCCCTCAAAATTCTCACTGTGTATCTTCGGCATCATCGTCTGAACCTGTGAGCCGAAGAGCATACCCATAAGTATAGTCTCGATAACATCATCAAAATGATGACCAAGAGCTATCTTGTTGCAGCCGAGATCCTGTGCATTTTTATAAAGATATCCGCGTCTCATTCTTGCACAAAGGTAGCAGGGATTCTGCTCAATATTAACTACCGCATCAAATATCCTTGTCTCAAACACTTTGATCGGAATATCTAAAGTTTTTGCATTCTCAATGATCTTCTGATAGTTTACATCATTATATCCGGGGTTCATCACCAGATACTCGACATCAAAAGGTATCTTTGAATATCGCTGAAGCCTTTTCATACAAACAGCCATAAGCATAGAATCCTTACCGCCGGAAATACAAACAGCTATCTTATCACCGGGCTTGATCAGCTCATATTCCTTGATCCCCTTCAGAAACTTAGACCAGATAGTTCTGCGGTATTTATTAACTATCGAAAGCTCAAAATCATTAGGCATTTCCATTTTCAGATCACTCACTTTAAACATAACATATTTCTCAGTTTCTCAACAATACCATTATAGCACAACCGCAGTAATAAATCAATCACAGAATTGAAGAAAAATGTCAGTGTCACCATACAGCAACTCGGATCATCTCAGCTCCCACAACCCTCTGCCAGCAGTTGCTGAGAATACTGTTACTTATATAAATCAAGCAATTATGTGTTTTTTATGTGCATAAGGGGATGCTGATATCAAATTCATATTAAGTCTATTGACTAGCTATGAAATTGGTGATATAATGTCAGGGCGAATTAAAAAGGAAGTGATACTATGAAGCTGGCAATGGCGCAGATGGCGATGTCCGCCGATATGGACGAAAATCTCGAAAAAGCTGTGGCATTTATCGAACAGGCGAATGGCAGTGACCTGATATTCTTCCCCGAGATACAGCTCTCGCCATTCTTCCCGCAGTATGAAAAGGGTGATGCTGCAAAATATCTTATTGACACGGACAGCAAGTATATCCGTGCTTTCTGCAAGGCCGCGCTTGAGAATAAAATATATGTCTCGCCGAATGTCTATCTATCCGAAAACGGCAAGCCCTACGACGCTTCCCTGTGGATAACCCCTGAAGGAAATATCGCTGATACCGCCAAAATGGTACATATCATGCAGGCGGTGCAGTTCTATGAGCAGGACTACTACACACCCTCAGAGGACGGCTTTAAGGTGTTTAATACGCCCTTTGGCAGGATCGGCATAGTGATCTGTTTTGACAGACATCTTCCCGAAAGTATACGCACCTGTTCACTGAAAGGTGCACAGCTTGTCATTATCCCCACTGCCAATACCTCGGCCGAACCGCTGGAGATGTTCGAGTGGGAGCTTCGTGTGCAGGCGTTTCAGAACAATGTTTATATCGCTATGTGTAACCGTGTCGGGCGAGAGGACAGCATGGATTTCTGTGGACAGTCGCTGGTCGTTTCACCTGACGGTGATGTGCTGTTCAAGGCGGACGCAACGGAACAGCTTATCAGAGTTGAGATCGACCTGTCACTTGCGGAAGTATCGCGAAACAAGCGCCCATATATCTCGACAAGAAGGAATGAAGAATTTTACGGAAGGTGAGAAAAATGAAATTCAAGGTAGAAAAAGCAGTCCTCGACAGCGGTGTAAAGATAATCTTTGCGGTGGTCGAGGGAATTGATAATCGCAGCAATAACGAACAGTGGCAGGAGTACCGCACACAGCGCATCGCAGAGCTTTACGAGGAATACAAGGACTTGGATATCCACGCCGACCCTATCCTCGAGGGCTTCAATATCCTGCACGATAACGTGGGAGTTAAGCGCAGAAAGAATATCCCCGCCAGCGAAAACCTGATAAAGCTGCTTGTAAAGCGTGGTGAAGTATTCTACATCAATCAGGCGGTGGACATCTATAACCTCATATCGCTGGAAAGCAAGCTGGCGCTGGGTGCGCACAATATTGACAACGTTGACGGCGATGTGACGCTGCGCTTTACAGACGGCAGTGAGAGGTATATTCCGCTTGGTCAGACCGAGCCGCTGCCGGTCGCTGCTCACGAATACTGCTACTGCGACGATTCAAACGAGGTTCTCTGCCGGCTTGAAATAAGACAGGTGAACAAAACAGCCGTTGACGAAAACGCCGTGAATGTTTTCTATATAGTTCAGGGCAATGAAGCCACGCCAGACGAGCTACTGACCGAAACGGCACAGAGGATAATCGACACAACGACAAAATACTGCGGCGGCTCGGGACATATTGTGATCCCTGACGTGATATGAGGTGAATAATATGGAGATACCAAACGACATAGAGCTTTCAGTTGTGAAAAAATTTCGTCAGACCATATGGTCGAAATTCCTGAAGGGAATAAAAGAATATGATCTTATAAAAGAAGGCGACAAGATCGCTGTTTGTATCTCAGGCGGAAAGGATTCGATGCTGATGGCGATGTGTATGAAGCGTTTGCAGAGGTATTCCAAGGTTCCGTTTGAAGTGGTCTTTCTGGTGATGAATCCCGGTTATAACGAGATCAATTATGAAAAGATCAAAGAGAATGCTGATCTTTTGGAGATACCGATACAAGTATTTGAAACCGGCATTCTTGATGCTGTAGCAAAGGTAGACCAGCACCCCTGCTATCTCTGCGCACGAATGAGACGGGGTTATCTTTACAAGACCGCCAAGGAAATGGGCTGCAACAAGATAGCCCTCGGCCACCACTTTGACGATGTCATCAAGACAATCCTTATGGGTATGCTATACGGCTCGCAGGTGCAGACCATGATGCCCAAAATTCACAGTGAAAACTACGAGGGTATGCAGCTTATCCGCCCGATGTAAATGGTACGCGAGGCAGATATCATAAAGTGGAAGCTGTACAACGACCTGCTGTTTATCCAGTGCGCCTGCCGGTTCACAGAGAACTGCACTATGTGCGACAACGGAGGCGGAGGCTCAAAGCGTCAGGAGATAAAAGCGCTTCTGAAACAGCTGTTTCTGAAGTATTCTGTTATGTACTGCAAATCTATCACCGCTAACTGTTTTTATAAATTATATACCTTAATTTTATGAATGTCAAGCCGTGACAAAAGATATGACATACAAAAAGGCATTCGACCGCCTCTGAAGCCTGCGTTCTTCCCATACACGCAGACTAACTTCGGCGATCAAATGCCTTTTCTTCAGAAATAAACAACAAATCCGAACACCTTATCATTCACAAAGGTGTTCGGATTATGACTGATCAGCTCCCCCTGTTGGACTCGAACCAACGACCCTTCGGTTAACAGCCGAATGCTCTACCGACTGAGCTAAGGAGGAATACGGGTGTT
>CACXFU010000008.1 GCA_902767035.1 uncultured Ruminococcus sp. | reverse complement strand
TTCGTCAGATTGCCTAAATTCGACGCAGGAAGGCTGACGCCTTTCAAGGAGAATTTGGGTAATATGACGGAAAATATGCAAGCAGATTGCGTGCAATGGCGTTAGCCGGTGGTTGTGCGGTGTTGCCTTAAATAAATCAGCACCCGACGGAAAAATTTCCTGTCGGGTGCTTTGTTATGTCGTATCAGGATCCTTAGCGCATCAAACTGCCTGTAAGCTCCTGGAGCGCTGTGCGGCATCTGATATGATCGAGAAGCATATGATACCTCTTTTTCAGAAGCTTTCCGCCGTCAAAGGGGCTCCATATGTCGCTCACCTTGTCAAATGCACTCTCTATGTCTGTAGGGTCGCCTATGTACACCGAAAAGCTGTTTTTAAGCTCTCTGTTCACAAAGGCCTTGATCAGATTACTGTTGTCCGTTATCAGCAGGATCGCTGCTGCGGGGGTATTGTCTATCGCACCGTTGTTTTTTTTCAGAACTCCGTTCACATCTCTCGGGAAATCCTCAACGGATATTTCCGGCTCAAAATACTGTCTGTCCAATGATGCTATCACTGTCAGATCTGCAGTTCTCAATTGCCGCACCCCCTTTGTCTAACGTCTGCGCCTGTTCTTTCCCGATGTCAAATAATACATTCTCTTGTTCTCATAAAGCATTTCGTCCGCCTTATAATAAAGCTCATCAGAGGAAATATCGCTGCTGTTCATAGCATATCCGATCGAACAGCTGTAGTCATTCTCTACCAGCTCCAGCTCTATCCTTTGTATCAGCAGCTTTACCCTTTTCTCGTCCACTCCTGTGCAAAGAACGGTGAACTCATCGCCGCCGATACGGTAAATGTGATGCTTTCTGTCAACAGCCCTTTCAAAGCACCCTGCAATGTCTTTAAGCGCCTTGTCGCCCTCGGCGTGACCCTTGTTATCGTTTATCTCTTTGAGACCGTTCATATCTATGGCGATAAGTGCGGAAAGACTGTCCTTCAGCTTTTCAAGGTCAGCATAGTATCGCTGGCGGTTAAACAGATTTGTCAGCGAGTCGCGTGCTGTGAACTGCTGCAAAAGAAAAACGTAGTACACTAGCATATCTAACGCGATCGTGAGCATCAGCCACTGATCTGACTGTGCATCGAAGTACAGAGGCATGAAAAGGCACGATAGTGCTGTAATGAACATATAGCCCAGCAGCAGATACTCATTTTTCTCCCACCTTCTGTATCTGAACAAGCAAAACATCAAAAACAGCAGATACAGCCCGTTGATTATAAACGGCAAAAAGCCCAGAGGTCCTCTGGCGAAGTTATTGTCCTTTGAGATCAGAAAAACTATCCCCGTCGGTATTGAGATGAGACACAACACCGCCTCAGCTGCCCAGGGCAGCAGAAGATACCTGATCCTGAGCCGGGTCGGGTAAACGATCAGTATAACACTTATGATTATCAGAGTCGACAGGCTGTAATCCACAGCGCTGAGTATCGGCCGCCAGACCGTGTAGGCTGCGAGTCTCCCAAGGCATGACTCTATGTAGCAGGACACGGAATACAGCAAAAGCATACCGCTGGTCAGACCTATCTGCTGCACCATTTTCCGCTCAAGATGTATATCCGAGCGCAGCAGTATAGCCAGCGCAGTAAGCACTAGCAAAATGCCCCAGTTGTTGGATATGTAACCTGTGATCGTCAATTATATCTTCACCTGCCAGTTTTCATTTCAGACAAACGCACACGAGGGGGCTTTTTCAGCCCCCGTGCACATTTAAGGGGGATCTTTTATCCGCAAAGCGGATCATAAGAAGCTGTGTTACAGAATGATCTGACCGGTCACAGCAACTTATGCATGATTAATGTATTCGACAGAAGTATCTGCCGTTTACTATCGGCCGATCCGCATGAAGCTCGCAGCAGCAAGCAGATATGCGGGGCCATTGGGATATAATTATTATACCATACGGGTGTAACAAACCTGTGACAAAACGCCCCCGAAAACCGAGGACATTTGTGAATTTTATGTGAATTTTATTAAAAAATCCTGTGGCGTTACCTGAACAGCCTTCCCTTGACCTCCTGCGCCCAGGGGTACTGCTCCATGTACTGCCCCAGCCTTGCGGTGGGAACGTTCCTGCCGTCAAGATGATCATAGAGATCACAGCGCAGCATTGAAGTGTCTATGCTGTAAGCGCCCTTTGAATTCAGGATCATCTCTTTCGGAATACCGTATTTACCGAGAGACTTGCGGATATCGTATATTATGCTGCGGATGTAGGTGCGTTTTTCGTCGCCGTCATCGCTCTCCTTAAAGAGGATATATCTCAGCTCCTCCTCCGATACCTCTGCGCCGCGCTTGTCGATAAGATAGGCAAGTATCTCTTTGCTGTCCTTACGCTCGAACCTGACGGGGCTGGTGCCGTAAAACACCTCAAAATAGCCGAAGCACTGCACCCTGAGTTCTCTTATCGGTGTGCGCACTTTCGTTATCGCCGTGCGAAGCTCCTCCTCGGAAACTGGCTTTAACAGGTACCCGCATACATACAGATCAAGTGCCTGCACTCTGTAATCTGTATCAGAATGCCCTGTGTAGATAAAAATATTCAGGCCCGGGTAGTTCTCCGACAGGTGCTTTGTGAGGTCGAGACCGTTCACCGCATAGCCGAGGTCAATATCCACAAAGGCTATGTCGGCATAGTTGTTTTCAAGGTATGCCAGCAAGTCCTCAATACGCACAAAGCCCTCGTGAGTGCCGCTCGGGTCTATCCTTTTGAGCCTGCGTGTGAGAGCGTTCACCGCAAGCTGCTCATCATCAAGTGTTACCGTTATCATATCCTGACCTCCTGCGCCTTGGGAATAATTATCTCAGCCACCGTCCAGCCGTCTATGCGCTTGATCTCCAGCTTTCCGCCGCACATTGTTCTGAGCCTTTCCTCTGTATTTTTAAGCCCTATACCGCCCTTTCCGAGAGTCTCGTCACTCACCTCAAAGCCGTTGCCGTTATCCCTTATCTCAGCATGATAGGCGTTCTCGGTCTCGTATGAGGCGAGTATCACCCTGCCTTTCACGGAGTAGCGGTCTATGCCGTGCTTTACGGCGTTTTCCACAAGCGGCTCGATACTCAAAGCAGGCACCTTGAAGTTCTCGCACTTTATATCAAACTCAAACTGAAATCTCTTGCCGGTGTCGGCGTGCTCAATAGCGAGGTATTCCTTCACTGCCTGCACCTCGTCTTTAAAATCGACAGGCAGACTGCTGTTCGTGGCGTTGATGTTGTTTCTGAGATACCTTGCGAAATGCTCTATCAGATCTGCCGCACGTTCGGGGTCGGTGTAGCAGACCTCCTGCACGGCGATCATAGCGTTGTTTATAAAGTGCGGCTTTATCTGCGCCTGCATAAGGGTGAGCCTTGTCTCAGCAAGCTCGGTCTTTGCTTTTTCGAGCTCATAGCCGTATTTGAGGGTCACGTCGGTCTTGCTTTTCTCATAGAGCATAAACATCAGCAGCTCGGAAACGGACACCATGATATTGTTTATATTGAACGTTGAGAACAGCAAGCTTACCAGAAAGCCTGCCATCGGAAACAGAAAAGCTATAGCGATGATCTTTTTGATAAAGCGGTCGGTCTTCTTTCTGTAAAGCAATATAACAGCACCGATAAACAGAAACGAGAGTATAGTTATACTCTGCCATACATAATAGCCCCATAAGCGGTTATATTTGTTGGCAGCGTCAATGAAATAAAGCGCATTTGTAAACGGCGTTGCCAGGAGCAGGATAACGTTTGGCACTTCAAGAAGCTGAAAGCCGATGATAACGTGCTCAAGCTTTTTGTCATTGTTCCTCCGGGCGATATATTTTTTGATGACGTCAAGGAAAAACACCGTCTGGAATGCGCCGACAAGATAGTAGCAGAATACTCCGATGCGCATGATGTAATAAGCGCTCGGGGAACCGTACCCGCTGCTGATAAGAGTTATGATATCCGCAAAGTTATACACGAATATGGCAGAGTAGAAAACAACAAGCTCATCGGTGAGCGGTATCTTCACCCTGCTCACAAGCTCATCAGACTTATCCTGCAGCTTGCCTACCTGCATAACAACAATAAGCAGCAGCAAAAACAGCTCATTCCAGCTTTCAAGTATTATCTGCACAAATACAGATACACCTATTCGCTCTATCAGCTCCGACACGATCTCACCTCGCCTTTCATAAAACAGTGATCTATTAAATTATATACTTATATTGAACGGCTGTCAAGAGTGACGAAGTTAGTATAGTGCGCAAATATGCATACAGACAGGAGGTCAGATACGAGCCGAACACGAATGAAAGCGGCACCTGCAGCAGCTGTATCAGCTTGAAGTCACGCCGGAGAATTATTATCTGCCCTGCTATCATAACGCAGTTCCAGATAACCAGCCATGTTCCCAATGACATTGAGGTGAATTTGCAGCTCAATATATTCGCCACCGAAGATATAGGCGATACTCCAAGCTCGCCGTGCTTTGTGAATGCAATGCCGAGAGCTATAAAAAACAGGCTGATAACAAACAGCGTATAGCGTCTTGCAAGCTCTTTTTTACTCACCTTTATCATCTTCTTTCAATGTATTATCTACTCAGTCGTCAGAAGCCTCAGTGCTTTCGGGATCTTGAAAAACGATCCCGACGCGAAAGCCCTTTGCCGTTATCAAAGCACCGATCGCAGTTCTCTGATAAATAATACAACAGAAATCTGCGAAAGTCAAACAGCAAGCCCCCGGGAATATCACCTGAGTGTTCCCGAGGGCTTTTCTCGTTCTATTGTGCTGCCGTGCGGCTGCTTATCTTCCAGCCCGAGGCCTGCTTTCTCTCGCCTATGAACCGCCTGTAGATGCCTTCCTCGTTCATAAGCTCACCGTGCCTGCCGTGCTGAACTATCTTTCCGTGATCTATCACAAAGATCTGGTCTGCGTTCTCCACAGTTTTCAGCCTGTGCGCTATCATGATGACCGTCTTTTCCTTTGTGAGACTGTCTACCGCCTTCATCAGCAGGTTTTCATTCTCCGGGTCAACATTTGCGATCGCCTCGTCAAGAATGATTATCGGGGCGTCCTTCATAATGGCTCTCGCTATCGAGATGCGCTGTCTCTCACCGCCTGAAAGGCTTGCGCCGCCCTCACCGATGACCGTATCATAGCCGTCAGGGAGCGCCGTAATAAAGTCGTGGCAGCAGGCTGCCTTTGCCGCTTTAATGACCTCTTCCCTGCTCGCATCGGGCTTACCGAAACGGATATTGTTCTCGACTGTATCGCTGAAAAGATATACGTTCTGGAACACAAATGCGAAATTCTTTATCAGACTGTCGTAGCTGTACTCTCTTACGTCTGTCCCTCCGAGAAGTATCTGACCGCTGTCAACGTCCCAGAAGCGGGCAAGCAACTGGGTGATAGTCGTCTTTCCGCCGCCTGAGGGTCCAACGAACGCTGCCGTTGTCCTTTCTGGTATCTCAAAGGAAACGCTGTCGATTATCTTTCGCTTGTCATAGGAGAAATCAACGTTTCTTACCGTAAGGGTCAGGTCATCAGGCGTGATCTCCTTTCCGTCGATATCCATTGTGGGAGACGAAAGCGCCTCATTAGCCTTGTCAACGCAGTTTTCGATAGTCCTTGTCAGGCCGTTGAATGCGCCTACCTGATCGAGCGACTCAAATATCATAAACGAGCATATTATCATCATGACCGCATATACAAGGCTCATCGAGCCGTTCAGATAAAACCATATGCTCATCAGCATCATTACAACTCCGGAGACCTTGTTAAGTATGCTCAAAAAGAACATTGCAAACTCATACACCGTCTCCATTCTGGTGCTGTATCTGGTAAACTCGTCTATCGGCTCATCGACATTCGTTATGCTTTTTCCGAAAAGGCCATAGTTTCTGATCTCTGCTATGCCTCTCACATATTCCAGTATCCTTGCTACCATCTTATCCTGCGCCCTGACCGCTGTATCCGAATCCTTGCTCTCAGCACGGATCATAAGCTCCGTTCCAAGAAGGTAGATCACCATAGTCGCAAGCGCCACAAGCCCTATCCATACATTGAAAAAGAGCATGAACACTATAATTACTAAAGTTGTGATCATACCCTTTGTGACCACCATTACGCACCTTGTTGCAACGTTCGAGAGGTTTTCCATAGTGTTTGTGGTTATAGATGTCACCTTGCCGAGACCCTCGCTGTTGAAATATCCCATAGGCACATAGCGCAGATGCCCGGCTATCTCCAGCCGCTTGAATGCCGAGGTGTTGTAGCCGCCTCTTGTCTGGAGCATAGTGGTCTTCATTGTTACTGCCGTTTGCAGAAGGATAGATGCTGCGATGATGCCTGCCGCAGTGTAAGCCGTCTTTTTGGAGAGGCCGCCCTCAAGCAGCGCCTTTATCACCACATACACCGCAGGTATCCTCATTGCGATGAAGAAAGCATTGAACACGCCTAAAAAGATAGCGAAATAAAACTGCCTGCGTTCCTTCTCTGCACAGAAATCAAAGAACTTTTTCAGTGTGCGGTACATTATGCTTCCTCCCTTCTTGCTGCTATGTGGTTTTCCCACATATTTCTGTAAAGAGGGCTCCTTTGCAGAAGCTCCTCCTGCGTACCGGACTCTTCTACCCTGCCGCTGTTTATCAGGAATATCCTGTCCGCATCGGCTATGGTGGAAAGCCTGTGTGCAATTACTATCAGAGTTTTTCCGGCTGTCAGGCGCGAGAGTGCGCTCTGAATAACAGCCTCGCTCTCAGGGTCGGTGTAGCTGGTCGCTTCATCAAGGATAACTATAGGTGCGTCCTTGAGCATTGCCCTCGCTATCGAGATACGCTGCCGCTCTCCGCCCGAAAGATGCCCTCCCGAGCCGCCGCAGACAGTCTGATATCCGTTTTCAAGCGACATTATAAAATCGTGGCAGCCGCATTTTTTAGCAGCCTCCATTACCTCCTCATCAGTCGCACCGTCTCTGCCCATGCGAATGTTATCCATTACGGTCAGGTCAAAAAGATAGTTCTCCTGTGAAACATAGGCTATCTGCCTGTTATAATCTGCAAGTGGCATATCCTTTATGTTCACGCCGCCTATGCATACCTCGCCCGAATCCACGTCCCA
>CACXFU010000007.1 GCA_902767035.1 uncultured Ruminococcus sp. | reverse complement strand
TGACACATTATTAATAAACAGGTAATTGACAAAACCGCTCAATAGTGGTATCCTAATTAAGGTATGTTATTTTTTAAAAATATTATTTTAAAGGAGTAGTAGAAATGTTAGATATCAAGCTTATCAGAACAGACCCCGATCTCGTTAAGGAGAACATCAGAAAGAAGTTTCAGGACGAAAAGATAAAGCTCGTTGATGAGGTCATCGAATTTGATAAGGAATACAGAGCCGCTCAGACAAAGGCTGACGAGCTCAGAAACAAGAGAAAGACGATGTCGAAGCAGATAGGCGCTCTCATGGGCAAGGGAGAGAAGGAAGAGGCCGAAAAGGTAAAGGCTGAGGTATCGGGCATCGGTGAGGAGCTTGAGGCTCTGGAGAAAAAGGAGGACGAGCTCAAGGCTGCTATCAGAGAGAGAATGCTCGTCATCCCGAACATCATCGACGACAGCGTGCCGATAGGCAAGGACGACAGCGAAAACGTCGAGATAGAGAAGTTCGGCGAGCCTGTGGTGCCTGATTTTGAGGTGCCCTACCATGTTGATATCATGGAAAGCTTCGGCGGGATCGACCTTGACAGCGCAAGGCGCACATCAGGAAACGGCTTCTATTATCTGTGCGGTGACATCGCAAGGCTGCATTCGGCTATCCTTTCTTATGCGAGAGATTTTATGATCGACAGGGGCTTTATCTATTATATACCGCCGTTTATGATAAGGTCTAACGTTGTTACGGGCGTTATGAGCTTTGCCGAGATGGAAGGCATGATGTACAAGATCGAGGGAGAGGACCTCTACCTGATCGGTACGTCGGAGCACTCTATGATAGGTAAGTTCATCGACACGATAATCCCCGAGGACGAGCTCCCGAAGACACTGACGAGCTATTCGCCCTGCTTCAGAAAAGAGGTAGGCGCTCACGGTATCGAGGAGAGGGGAGTTTACAGGATACACCAGTTTGAAAAGCAGGAAATGATAGTTGTCTGCAAGCCTGAGGACAGCATGGAGTGGTTCAGAAAGCTTTGGCAGAACACTGTTGATTTCTTCCGTTCACTGGATATACCGGTAAGAACTCTGGAGTGCTGCTCGGGTGACCTGGCAGACCTGAAGGTCAAGAGCCTTGACGTTGAGGCTTGGAGCCCGAGACAGAAAAAGTATTTCGAGGTCGGATCGTGCTCAAATCTGGGCGATGCTCAGGCACGCAGGCTCGGCATAAGGATAAAGAGCTCAGACGGGAAGAAGTACTTCGCGCACACACTGAACAATACAGTTGTTGCTCCGCCGCGAATGCTCATCGCTTACCTTGAAAACAACCTCAATGCCGACGGCACCGTAAATATCCCCGAGCCCCTCAGAATGTATATGGGCGGCAAGGACAAGATAACAAAGTAAATTGATTTCAGTTATAAACTGTCATTATAACAGACTAATATTAAAAACAAAAAGAGCGTTCGCAGTGAACGCTCTTTTTTATATAAACTTCCGCTGGATCAATCCTCAGCATCATCTGTATCGGCCGTATCCTCAACCGGATCTTCGCCGACGTTCGACTTTTCTATCTCTTCCTGTGTCGCCTGCTCGACCTCTTCGGTCTCGGCATCTTCGTCGCGCTCGGTTCTGGTAAATGCTACCACCTTGACGTCATCGGTCACTCTCATTAGCCTTACGCCCTTTGAATAGCGTCCCATAATGCTGATATCGCAAGCTCTTATCCTGATAACTATTCCGTCAGTAGAGATCATAAGGATATCGTCTTCATCGTCAACTACCTTTATGCCGCAGACAGAACCGTTCTTATAGTTGGTAAGTCCCTTTCCGCCCCTGTGCTGTATACGGTAATTATCGAGAGATACTCTTCTGCCCAGTCCGTTCTCAGAAACCGTCAGAACGCTTGCACCCTCACGCACTCTCGCCATAGATACGACATAGTCGCCCTCACCGAGCCTTATAGCTCTTACGCCGTGAGCCGTTCTTGACATCAGCCTTGCGTCAGTCTCCTTTATGCGGATAGCGTTTCCATCATGCGTTGCAATGATAAGCTCATTGTCGCCGTAGGTCATTCTCACTCCGGCTATCTCGTCGCCCTTATCAAGCCCTATAGCGATAAGGCCGTGCTTTCTTACATTTCTGTAAGCGTTCAGAGGCGTTCTCTTTATCTTGCCGTTCTTGGTTACCATAACGATGAACTTGCCCTCGGCAAAGTCCTCGGTCTTTATCATTGCGGCTATCTTTTCGCCCTCACTGAGCTGTAAAAGGTTCACGATATTCGTTCCGCGTGAAGCTCTCGAGCCCTCGGGCAGCTCATAGCACTTGAGCTTATACATTATGCCCTTGTTAGAGATAAACAGTATCTCATCATGTGAGGAGCATATCTGCAGCTCATCTATGAAGTCGTCCTCGCGCTGCTTCATACCGGTGATACCCTTGCCGCCGCGTTTCTGAGCCTTATACTCAGAGACAGGCATTCTCTTGATATAGCCGGCATTAGTGTAGGTAACGACGTTTTCTTCTATCGGGATAAGGTCCTCGATATCGAGCTCACCGCTGACATTTTCGATAGCGGTCCTTCTCTTGTCACCGAACTTATCCTGTATAGCCTCTACCTCTTCGATGATTATATCGAGAACTCTCTGATGATTAGCAAGAATATCCTCAAGATCAGCGACCTTGAGCTGTATCTCAGCCAGTTCATCTATTATCTTCTGTCTTTCAAGGCCTGTCAGTCTGCCGAGAGTCATCTGAGCGATATGATCTGCCTGGATATCCGTGAGACCGAAGCGGCTGCAAAGCCTTTCCTTAGCCTCGGGAACGTTCTTCGAGCTCTTCATTATCTCAATGACTTCATCGATATTGTCAAGTGCGATAACAAGTCCCTGCAGGATATGCTCACGCTCTTTAGCCTTTTTAAGGTCAAACTGTGTTCTTCTGACTATTACATCTACCTGGAAGTCGATATACTGCTCGAGCATCTCCTTCAGGGTCAGTATCTTCGGCACACCGTTCACAAGCGCCAGCATAATAACGCCCACAGTGTCCTGCAGCTGTGTATAGCTGAACAGCTTATTGAGCACAAGCTCAGGATTTGCGTCCTTTTTGAGCTCGATAACTATTCTCATACCGTCCTTGCCGGTCTCATCACGCAGGTCGTGGATACCCTCTATCCTCTTTTCCTTAACAAGGTCAGCAATAGCTATACAAAGCCTTGCCTTGTTTACCATATAGGGTATCTCGGTAACTATAATGCAGTTTCTGCCCTTTATCTCCTCTATAGAGGTCTTTGAACGCAGGGTTATCTTGCCGCGTCCCGTTCCGTAGGCAGCTCTTATGCCTGCTCTTCCCATAATGATACCGCCGGTAGGGAAGTCAGGTCCCTGAATGCTCTCCATAAGCTCATCGAGAGAGCAGTCGGGGTTTTTCATAACGGTCTTCATTCCCTCTATAACCTCATGCAGGTTATGCGGAGGGATATTTGTTGCCATACCGACAGCGATACCTACCGAGCCGTTGCACAGAAGGTTCGGGAATCTTGAAGGCAGCACAACAGGCTCCTGAAGTCTGTCATCATAGTTTGACTGGAAATCAACAGTCTTTTTATTTATATCGGTAAGCATATTTACCGACATCTTAGCCATTTTAGCCTCAGTATAACGGTAAGCAGCAGGGGGGTCTCCGTCAACGGAACCGAAGTTTCCGTGACCGTCAACAAGGGGATACCTCATTGAGAAGCTCTGGGCAAGTCTTACCAGGGCATCATAAACGGAAGCATCACCGTGAGGGTGATACTTACCCAGCACCGAACCGACCGTATCAGCGCACTTACGGTAAGGCTGATCGGGAGTAAGGCCGTTTTCATACATAGTGTAGAGGATCCTTCTGTGAACGGGCTTCAGACCGTCCCTTACGTCAGGCAATGCTCTTGAGACGATTACCGCCATAGAGTATTGAATGAACGATTCTTTCATTATCTTTTCAACATCTGATTCGATAATGTTATGATCTATCAATTATTTCAACCCCTTTATTGCTGAACAAAATAGTTATCTGAAAGCTGCTTTGAAAGATTATCTCTCAGAAGAGCCTGCTGCTCATCGGATATGAGCCTTTTTGCGAGCACGTAAATACTCTCTTTTTTAACAATTATAACGAACATCTCGTCATTTTCTATAACGCTTACCTGTGTCTCCTCAAAAAGCACCGTATTCGGCTCTATCGGAGGAGCGTCCTCGTCCTCATCTGCCGAGGTCTCCAGCGTTTCAATAACAAAGCTGCCGTCATAAAGAGTGAACCTGTATTTGTCGTCCTCAAGGACTTTGAGCGCCTTTACAAGATATTTTCTTATCCTGAAAGTGTTATACCACGTCAGCGCTATCATAAACAGACAGATGAACCCAAGCACATAATTGAGATACCCGTCAGGGTTCCTGATAATTGATGCTATGAACACAGCTGCAACTATCCCGAACGCGACAGTAACTTTTATATTGTGAGGGTAGACGTACTTTTTCTGAAATGTCAGAAATGCTCTGTCCTCTTCTTCATTTTTAACGTCGTATTCAAGGGTGATGATCGGCTCCTTTTCGGGAGCGCTTATCTCCTCAACGGCCTCACCGACGATATTCTCATTCTCTTCCAAGTGAAACTCCTAACTTATACATCGAGATCCTTAGCGTATTCGGCATTCTTCTCGATAAATTCTCTTCTTGGCTGTACCTTGTCACCCATAAGGATAGTGAAGATCTCATCGGCTTTTTCCGCATCTTCAAGAGATACCTTTATCATCGTTCTTCTCTCGGGATCCATAGTAGTCTCCCAGAGCTGAATAGGATCCATCTCACCAAGACCCTTGTATCTCTGAACGTTTACCTTCTGGCCGTTCTCTCCGCCGAGCTCAGCTATATACTGGTCTCTCTCAGCATCTGAGAAAGCATATCTTGTCTGTTTGCCCCTTGCAACTCTGAAAAGAGGAGGCTGAGCAAGATATACATGACCCTCTTCGATAAGAGGTCTCATAAAGCGGAAGAAGAATGTCAGAAGAAGAGTTCTGATATGCGAGCCGTCAACATCGGCATCGGCCATGATAATAACTTTTCCGTATCTGAGCTTTGAAATGTCAAAGTCTTCACCGATAGAAGTTCCAAGTGCCGTTACCACAGGCATAAGCTTCTCATTGCCGTAGACCTTGTCTATCCTTGCCTTTTCAACATTGAGCATCTTTCCCCAGAGAGGAAGAATAGCCTGATATTTTCTTTCTCTGCCCTCTTTTGCAGAGCCGCCCGCAGAATCTCCCTCGACGATGTAGATCTCTGTCATCTCAACATCTCTCTCGGAGCAGTCCGCAAGCTTACCGGGCAGGGAGGAGGATTCGAGAGCGCTCTTTCTTCTTGTGAGCTCTCTTGCCTTCTTAGCAGCCTCTCTTGCCTTTTTAGCCTGAACTGACTTGTCGAAAATGGTCTTTGCTACCGTCGGGTTCTCCTCGAAGTAGTTCATCAGCTTTTCGGTAACTATCTTATCTACAAAAGGTTTTACCTCTGGGTTTCCGAGCCTTCCCTTGGTCTGGCCTTCAAACTCACAGTTCGTGAGCTTTACGGATACTATCGCCGTCAGACCCTCGCGCACATCGTCACCCATAAGCTTTTCGTCATCTTTAAGATAGCCGAACTTCTTGCCGTAGTTATTGATGACCTTGGTAAGAGCATTCTTGAAGCCTGTCTCATGAGTTCCGCCGTCGGGAGTGTGGATATTGTTTGCAAATGAAAGTATAAGGTCGTTATACGTATCATTATACTGGAGAGCTATCTCGGCAAAGGTGTCACCCTCCATACCGTTGACATAGATGACCTCCTCAGAAAGAGGTTCAACTCCTCTGGTCTTGTGGATATGGTTTACAAACTCTCTTATACCGCCCTCATAGTGAAGGGTCTCTCCGACTATATTATTTTCATCACGCTTGTCCTCAAAGATTATCTTTATGCCGGCATTGAGGAAGGCCTGCTCTCTGAGCCTTTTGAGAAGAATCTCATAGTCAAACTCGGTAGTTTCAAGGAAAACCTCGGGATCAGGCTTGAAAAGCACGGAAGTTCCTGTCCTGTCAGTATCTCCTATGACTTTTATCGGCTCACTGTAGTTGCCCCTGTCAAATCGCTGGAAGTGTATATGCTCACCGTCATAAACTGTCAGCTCAAGATACTCAGACAGTGCATTTACAACAGACGCACCGACACCGTGAAGACCGCCTGCTACCTTATATCCGCCGCCGCCGAATTTTCCGCCTGCGTGCAGTATAGTATAAACGACAGTAGCAGCCGATATCTTCTCCTTAGGGTGTATACCCGTAGGTATACCACGGCCGTTATCGGTAACTCTCACGATATTTCCGGGCAGCAGCTCAACATTTATAAGGGTGCAGTAGCCCGCCAGAGCCTCGTCGATAGCGTTGTCAACGATCTCATAAACAAGGTGATGCAGACCCTTAGGACCTGTAGAACCGATATACATACCCGGTCTTTTTCTTACCGCTTCGAGACCCTCAAGGACCTGTATCTGGTTTTCATCATAGTTATTGTCTTTGTCGATCGCTGAGATCTGTTCGGTATTTTCTACTTCGATCTCATTGTTTTTTTCCATATTGACCTCCTTGCGTACTCAAAGAGCACTTATTGCCGCGGACGGCTGTTCATTAAATTATTTACCGTATCTTTTAAGCAGTGTCGCACATGAAAGCTGAGATATATAAACTCTGCCGTCACTGCACACTATAAATGACTTTGGCATCTCATAGCTGCAGCTTATGACCTTATTTTCCTTTGCGGCAGCATTAAGAAAATCTCTTGTATCTCTTGAAACAGACGACCTTTCAATATCGAAGATGCCTGTTATATCCTTAGCATTTACTGTATAGTCGTTACCAAGATGCAAAAACATCAGAATTTTTCCTCTCTGACATATCCTTTTTCAACAGCGAAAAGCTTTCCTCCGTTTTTTATCTCAAACGGAAAATTCCTGTCACAGCAGGTAATGAACACCTGCATATCGTTTATCTTTGAAACTACAAAGCCCTGTCTTGAAGGGTCAAGCTCAGACAAAACATCATCAAGCAGTATACAGGGAGTATCGTCTATCTCCTCAGCCAGTATATAGGCCTGAGCCAGCTTTAAAACGAGAGCCAGTGACCTGTGCTGCCCCTGAGATGCGAAATCTCTCACAAAAAGGCCGTTTATCCTCCCCCCGAGATCATCGCGGTGAACGCCCTTCTGAGTAAACCCTATCCTGATATCATCTTCAAGGTTTTCCTGCAGCGTTCTGTAGTATTCCTCATAAAGCTCTCCGTTAAAATCGGTCCTTCCTTCAAGATCATTATAGACCGTAGAGCTGTAGAATAGCTCCAGCTTCTCATTTCCGTCAGATATCTCATCATAAAGCCGTGAAGCAAATATCCCGAGCTTTTTCGTATAATTATATCTCAGCACCGATATATAAGCCCCGAGCCTTGCCAGCTGTATATCCCAGATATCGAGCTCTGCTCTGTCTGATCTGCCGTAGGCTATATTTTTGAGCAGAGTATTTCTCTGATCTATTATAGCTTCATACTTATCTATCAGAGGGCTGTAAGAATTTTTTATCTGCGATACCGACAGATCAAGAAACCTTCTTCTGTTATCGGGAGAACCCTTTGATAGCTCAAGATCCTCGGGAGTGAACACAACACAGTTGAGACTGCCGAAAAGCTTTGACGGAGTTTTAAGCCTGACACCGTTTAAAGAAACGTTCTTTTCTTTCAGATTATTTTTAGCCATCGCATAATGTATATCCTGCGCTCTGAAAGAATTTTCAAACCTTATATCTATCGACATCAGCTCTTTGTCAATATCTATCATTCGTTTGTCTTTTGTATTTCTGAATGATCTGACACCGCTGCAAAGCCATATCGCCTCAATGAGATTTGTTTTACCCTGTGCATTTCTGCCGCAGATAAGATTAAGCTTCTTATCGGTCTCTATATCGACATTTTTAAGATTTTTAAACCCGTCGCACCTGATATGAGTTATAAACATTACTTAACAACTATCTCCGAGCCTATCTCATCTATCTGAACTCTGTCACCGGGTCTTATCTTTTTGCCCCTCATCGTGCAGAGCTCGCCGTTCACTTTTATCCTCTCTTCAAGGATTATCTCCTTGGCGATGCCGCCTGTCTCACACAGGCCAGCATACTTCAGAAGTGAATCCAGCTTTATGAACTCGGACTTTATTCTTACTTCAACTTCTTTATATTCCATAGCTTATTCCTTAGGCAGTCTTACAGGGAGCACCAGGAAGGTATAGCTGTCGCCCTCGCAGGGGATTATCTTCATCGGCAGCAGGCTTCCTCCCATCTGGAGCTTTATCTTGTCCTCTTTTATGACCTTCAGCGGCTCTAAAAGATACTGACACTTAAAGCCTATCTCTATTATCTCTCCTGAAATATCCGCGCCGATCTCATCTGTTATCTTACCGAGAGCGGTAGAGCAGTTTATCCTGAGAGTGTTGTTCTCAAAATAGCATCTTACAGGAGAAGGCGTTCTGTCATTGATAAGGAGCATAGTTCTTTCAAGAGTAGCTATGAGCTCTTTTCTGTCAATGATAACTTCCGTATTGTGAGTTTTCGGTATAGCAGCCTTATACGGGTGGAACTCACCCTCGAGAAGCCTTGAATATACCATATAGCCGTTTATCTCAAAGATAATATGCTTCTTTGAAAGGAAGATGCTCACATTATCATCGTCATTGTCATCAAGTATGGTAACTATCTCGTTAAGCGTCTTTGAAGGCACTACGAACTTTATATTCTCACTGCACTTTACAGTCTCATACCTCACAGCGAGCCTGTAGCCGTCAATAGCCACCAGATTGAGCATACCGTTATCGATCTCAAAGAGCTCTCCTTTGAGGATAGGCTTTATATCAGTCTTTGCAACTGCAAACCTTGTCTGGATTATCATATCCTTCAGCACAGGCTGAGGCAGAGAGAACGAATCCTCATCGTCCTTTTTAGGAAGCTCCGGAAAATCATTTGCAGAGGTAGCAAACAGATTGAATGTTGTAGCTCCGCCTGAAATAGTTATCTGATAATTGTCTGTCACTTCAATAAGAATATCATCAGCAGGCATTTTTCTTATCATTTCAAGGAAAAGCTTCGCATTTACCACAAATTCTCCCTTGTCATCACTGCTTACAGCTATGCTGGTTCTTATACCTATCTCAAGATCATAGCCTGTGAGCTCCAGCAGAGAATCCTCAAGCCTGAACCTTATACCCTCAAGAGAGGGAAGGTTAGTTCTGTCAGACACTGCCTTTGAAACATTCATAACAGCCTCACTAAGAGAATTTTTGTTGCAGATTATCCTCATAAAAATTATCCTTTCTGTCTTTTCAACACATCCGTTTTCTTATCTCCTCCTTTCAGTCGGAGATATAATAATATCTATATATTATTCTTAGTAATATTAGTAGGGGGTGTTGATTTGTTTAAAAACTGCTTTTTGCGTTTATTCTGCGCGCCTTTTTTTCAGACGCTCATTCAACATTTTTTTCACTCTCATTTGAAAGATCTTCACAGAGTTGATATTGTTGAAAGATCAGACGTTTAAAGTTAAAAATAAAAGCAAAAATTGTTGAATCAGAAAAATTGATGTAATATCTTTTAACAAAGCCTTTGAAATTTTCTCCACACAGGGTTTTAAAATCCGTTCAAAGCTTTAAAACAGGGAAGTTATAAACTACCAAAAGGTTGAAAAATATGTTGAGAATGTTGAAAATGTACGTTTAATTTCGCTTCAGATTTTTTGTGATATCATCAACAGTCTCTTTGAGCTGCTTGTTTGTTTTGAGTAACTTTATGATATCCTGATAATGGATAGTAATGGTAGAATGGTTCTTGTTCACTACGTTTCCTATCTGTACAAAGGTCATATTCTTTATCTCTTTCATAAGATATATAGATATTTTTCTCGCAAGAGATACGTTTGCTCTTCTGTTTGATGACTTTATATCCTCAACATTGACATCAAACGCCGCCGAAACCTCCTGCAGGATATTGTCTACCGTTATCTCTGCGGGGTGGTTCTCAATGATTATCTCTTTTATCACCCTCTGAGCCATAGATATCGAGGGGCTCTCGTTAGTATAAACGGTAAGAGCCTTGATCTTGTTTACCGTGCCTTCAAGCTGACGGATATTCGTCTTTATCTTCTCGGCGATGATCCTTGTAACGTTGTCCGAAAGCTGCAGATCGAGCACCTCTGCTTTTTTTCTGACTATTGCCATTCTGGTCTCAAAATCCGGAGCAGTTACATCTACCTGAACTCCGAGAGAGAACCTTGTCAGTATCCTGTCCTGCAGCTTTGATATTTTTGAAGGCGCTATATCTGAGGTCAGAACTATCTGCTTGCCGGCGTTGTAAAGGTCGTTGAAGGTGTGGAAAAATTCCTCCTGCATACGTTCCTTTCCGGCGATCGTCTGTATATCGTCTACCATCAGATAATCGGCATTTCTGTATTTGTCGTGAAACTTTATCGTATTCTTGAATTCTATAGCCTTTACCAGCTCATTTATGAAGGATTCGCCCGTAGTGTAGATAACTTTCAGCTCCGGGTGATTTTTCTTCACCTCATGCTCGATAGCCTTCATAAGGTGAGTTTTTCCGAGTCCCGAATCGCCGTAGATTATAAGGGGGTTGAAAATCTTCTTGGTATCGGTCTGCTTTTCGTCGGTCTCATCATATTTATGAGCGACCGCTATTGCAAAGGCATAGGCAAGATCGTTTGATTTTCCCTTGATGAAGTTTTCAAAGGTAAGACTGTTTTTAACATCGTCCGAAAAGTCTGCTGTTTTGACTTCGATCTCCGAAACGTCCTTCTCGACAGAATTATCCTTGCTTCTTACAAGTATCTTTATATCCACCTCAAACCCCAGAGAGTTGTAAAATGCCTCTTTGAGAACGCTCTCATAAGCGGTCATCGTAGTGGTCTTTGTAAATTCCGAATCCGTAAGAAGATAAGCGGTATTATTTTCAAGCTTGTAAGGCTCAAGCACCTTTATCCATTTATTGTAGCCGGGCTCGCTCACATCCTTATGATCCCGGCAGTATCTGAGCACTTCCGCAAACACATCGCTGAATTCCATTATCAAAAAAACCTCCGTAAAATGATGATATTTATCGTGAATTTCAAGTAATTTTCAAAACAAACAAATTCTATATAATTATAGCATAAAATCAGAAATATTTCAAGTGTTTTATACTATTATAAAGACAAAACTGCCAGATTTTTTTGTAGAATTTAATACCCTGATTTTTATGATTTTTGTCAATATGTATGGTTTTAAAAATTGTTAATATCAATATATTGTACCAAACAAAAATAAGGTCAAAAAAGGGGCGTATTTTCGGTAAAAATGCGAAGAAAAAAAGTTAAAATAAAATATAAAAAAATTGTGAACAGCCTTGACAAAGCTATGTAAAATGAGTTATAATGATAAACTGTAATAGCTTAGGAAGAGCTTGATAAGATGAGCCTCATAAATTTTCGGGAAAGAGGCACAGATCTAAGGAATAACGGGTAAGGAGGAATAAAAGAGATGAAAAGGACATATCAGCCCAAGAAGCTTCAGAGGAAGAAGGTTCATGGTTTCATGAAGAGAATGGCTACTGCGAACGGCAGAAAGGTCCTCGCTCGCAGAAGGGCAAAGGGCAGAGCAAGACTCAGCTACTAAAGATCATATAGACCTGTATACCACTCAGAAATGAATGGTATAGGGTCTTTATCTTTTTTTGAGGTAATGAACCAATAGGTAAGAGGTAAGAAGATTTTATGCTGTTTACTTCTGTTTTGAAGGATAATAAGGGTTTTTTGAGGTGCTTTCGCAAGGGAAGGTACTGTGCTGACAGGTTTTTGGTCTGTTATTATTATCCTAATGATACTGCCTACAACAGGGTAGGTATATCGATATCGAAAAAGGTAGGCAATGCTGTTCTAAGAAACAGGTTCAAGAGGATATGCAGGGCTGCCTACAGGCTGAGGGAGGAGAGCTTCCCGATAGGCTATGATATAGTGTTTGCTGCGAGAAAGGGCTGTGACGGGCTTACCTCTGCGGATATAGAGGGTTTTATCGAAAGAAAGCTCATCGGCAGTATGAACAGGCCCTTTGAGAGAAAAAAGAAGAAAAAATGAGTAAACTGGCACAGCTGCTTATAATATTTTACAAGAGGTTTATAAGTCCTCTGACGCCGCCGAGCTGTAAGTATTACCCTACGTGTTCAAGCTATGCGCTTGAGGCTTACAGGATGCACGGCTTTTTTATGGGAACCTTGCTGACGTTCTGGAGACTGTTAAGGTGCAATCCGTGGTCTCTGGGCGGTGTTGATTATGTGCCTGAGAAAGTAAGGATAGATTATTTCAGGATAAAGAGAAATAAGAAATAGGAAAGTAAATGTTTGGAGGAAAGGAAATATATGGGCATTATAGCTACCCCTCTGGGTTGGATAATGAAGGGCTGCTATTTTGTTGTTAAAAATTACGGAATAGCGCTTCTTTTATTTACTATACTGACAAGACTTATAACGTTCCCGCTGCAGATAAAGCAGCAGAAGAGCTCGGCGAGAATGGCTATGCTGCAGCCTGAGCTTGAAAAACTGAAGAAAAAATACGGCAAAAACCAGCAGAAGCTCCAGGAAGAGCAGATGAACCTTTATGCAAAAGCAGGCGTTAACCCTATGGCAAGCTGCCTGCCTATGCTCATCACTATGGTGATACTGTTCGCGCTCATACCTGTTATTTACGGTCCTCTGACCTATGTATCGAACCTCAACAAGGACGATGTTCAGGAAAATGACCTGATGATCCAGGGCATTTATTACTATGCTGATGAGGTAAAAGATAACAAGACCTATAACACTTTTGAAAAGCTCATAAACAAGTATGAGGAAGATTATAAAGAGGATAATGCCGATGCCACCGACGAGGAAGCAGAGGCTTATGCTTACGATACCTTAGAGAAGAAGTTCAAGAGCAAGAAGAGCTATCCTGCTGCTGCAAAGGCAAAGGTCAATACTTCTGACAATGTTGAAAATGTTATTGAAGCTATAAAGCTTCATAACGATATCGACAAGTTCATACTCGATGAGAGCTATTTCTCAACGAACCTTATTAAGTCAAGGCCTGAGCTTATGACCTTTGTGTTCACAAGAGAGGCTGACGGCAAGTATGCCGATGTTCTTGAGATAGTGAACAAGGATATAAGAGATTTTGCAGAGGACTTCCACTATGAGATATTCGGTATATCTCTCGGAACTATACCTTCATGGAAGAGCGTTACCTGCATCATTCCTATACTCTGTTTTGTTCTGCAGCTGCTCGTTACCCTTGTTTCACAGCACTTTGCAAAGAAGAACAACCCTGCTGCCGCAAATATGGGCGGCGGAATGAAGGCAATGATGTATATAATGCCTCTGTTCTCACTGTGGATAGCATTTACCTATCCGCTCGGTCTGGGTCTTTACTGGTGCTATTCTTCGATATTTGCCCTCGGACAGACTATCGTGCTCAATAAGATATACACTCCCGAGCACGTTGCAGAGCTCGTTCAGAAGGATATCGCAAAGCAGAAGAAGAGCGGAAAGCCCACTCTTATGGAGAGAATGGCTGAGGCTCAGATGATAAAGGAGGGCAAGGATCCCAACGAGATCAGAAGGGCACTCTCCGATGATGAGGATTATGAAGAGCCTAAGAAGCTTTCAAAGCAGGAGCTCAGGGACGAGCAGAGAAGAAAGCTCAATGAGGCCAGAAGAAGAATGGCCGAAAAATACGGCGACGAATATGATGACTCACAGGATTGATCCTGTTTTGTTACAATTAATGCGAGAGGAGAGTTAAAGCATGAAAAAGGAATTTACTGCCGCAACAGTAGAAGAAGCAAAGAGCCTTGCAGCGGCAGAGTTCGGCACAGATGCTGAAAACATCAGCTTTACAGTGCTCGAAGAGCCGAAGAAGAGCTTTTTCGGAAAGCTCAAGGGAGAAGCAAGGATCGAAGCAGAGTATGAGGCTGCTTCAGAGCAGGAAACAGTTAAGGAAGAGGTAAGCACCCCCGTGGCAGCTGCAGCAGAGGTTACCGCAGAAGCACCTGCCGAGGCAGAGCCCGAAAAAGAGATCGAGTGGACAGAGACAGCCCAGAAAAAGGCTGACTGTGCAAAGGAATACCTTGTAAAGGTGATCGCTGCAATGGGTATCGAGGACGCAGATATCGAGACTGAAAAGATAGACAACGGTGCTCTTTTCAATATCAGGAGCGAGGAGTTTTCAAAGCTTATAGGCAAAAAGGGCGAGCTGCTCGATTCACTTCAGTATCTTGCATCGCTTGTTTGCAACAGGATAGACAGAGACTATTTCAGGATATCCTGCGACAGCGGAGATTTCAGGGCAAGAAGAAAGAAGCAGCTTGAGAACCTTGCAAGAAAGATCGCAAACAACGTTCAGAGATCGGGACGCTCTTATGCTCTCGAGCCGATGAACCCTTATGAGAGAAGAATAATCCACGCAGCTATCTCCGAAATAGACGGAGTTGTATCACAGTCAAAGGGTGAGGAGCCCTGGAGAAAGGTGATAATAAGCTCTACCAACCCCAGAAAGGGCGGCGGACGCGACAGCGGCTACCGTAACGGCGGCAGAGGAGGAAGAGGCGGCAGGAGAAATTCTAGACCGCAGAAAGCATTTGACATCACAACGAGCTTTGAGAAGGACTACAAAAAGCCAAAGCCCGAGGATTCGATGAAGGGTGCAGGCCTTTATTCAAAGATAGAATTCTGATAGGATAAAAACAGCAGCTGTGCTTTGAGAATAAAGTGCAGCTGCTGTTTTTTACACTTCCGATAGCATACCGTTTTCGGCCAATGAGAGTATCTCTGTCTCTGAAACTATGTAGTGGTCTATAAGGGTAAGGCCGAGGATATCAAGGGCGGCAGAAAGCTTTTTTGTGGTTATCAGGTCTCTTCTTGAAATAATACTCGTTTTTTCAGGGTGGTTGTGTACGAGGATAAGCTTGCTGCAGCCGCAGTTGAGCATAGTCTTCGCTATTTTTGAGATGTCAGCCGTTGAGTTTATCTCACTGCCCACAGATATGTCCTCGACCTTTCTGACGTTCAGTGAATCATCAACACAGATCGCCTTAACTATCTCAACATTAACTCCTCGGTATATGAGCCTGAGAAGCGTTTCAAGGCGCTCTTTGTCACATATGCAGATGTGCTCCAGTGCTTTTGAGCTGTAATAGTTGAAAAATTCCTTAAGAAACGATATCCCTACAGCAGTGTTGTGGCTTATGCCGTTTACCTCTTCAAGTGCCTTTATATCGGCATTGAGCACGTTATCTATCGTCAGAAACGTCTTTAACAGGCTGTGTGCTATCTCATTTGTGTTCTTTCTCGGGATAAATCTGTAAAGGAGCATTTCAAGTATCTCATGCTCAGAGAATGAGGAAAGCCCTCCGGACTGTTCAAAGCGTTTCCTCATTCTTTGTCTGTGACCCTTGTGTATCTCTGATAGCTGTTTCATAATAAGTATCCATTCTTTAAATCAAAAGGCGGAAACCGTTTCATTAGTTTCCGCCTGCTGAATTTGTTATTATCTTCTTGAGCCTTGCTTTTTGGCAGTGCTCTTTTTACCCTTATCTGAAGCGGACCTGCGGCTCTTCCATGTTACCCAGAGGGTAGGAGCGATGCAGTTTGAGGAATAAACACCTGCGATCATACCGATTATCAGTGGGAATGCGAAGCTTATGATAGAGCTTACGCCGCAGATAACGCAGACTATACAAACCGTTGCCATTGCAAGAACGGTAGTAACGGTCGTGTGGATAGAACGGCCGAGAGTCTGTGTCACAGAGAGATTTACAAGCTGTTTAAGGTCAAGCTTCTTTCCGAGGATCCTCTCGTTCTCTCTGATACGGTCATAAATGATGATCGTAGCGTTGATGGAGTATCCGAGGATAGTAAGCATAACTGCCATAAAGTTAGCGCTGATATCGAACCTGCATATAACAAAGGTACCGTATACCATGCACATATCGTGGAACAGTGCCACAACTGAGAACACACCTGCGGAAAGACCGCCGATGTTCCTGAATCTGAACGCTATATAGATGATCGTGATGACCATAGCGAAAACCACTGCAACAAGGCACTTGAAGAAGAAGTTCATACCGTTTGAAGCTTCAACGTCATTAGTCTCATAAACTGCGATGTTATTGTCAGCAAAGTTCTCCTCGAGGGCAGTCTTCAGTTTTGTCTGCTTGGCATCGCTTATACCCTTTGAGGACGAGAAGGATATCTTCACCGTCTTGCTGTTTGACTGTGAATCCTCTCCCTTTGTAACGGTCGCGTCCATACCTAAGGTATCTTTAACAACGTCATTCACTTCGTTTGTGGTGAGCTCTCCCTCATAGGTATAGGTGAGGATAGTACCGCCCTTGAACTCTATAGCTACCTTAGGCTTTATCGTGAACGAAAGCACGATAAACAGAGCTATAAGGCAAAGAGAAATGCAATAGAATATCTTTTTTCTGCCGACAACATTGAGCACCTTTTTGCCGTTTACTATCTTCGGGTCGTTCTCGGCAGCTGTATTTTCTGCGGCAAGTGTCTGATTCTGGTTCTTTTCACTCATATCACACACCTCCGTAAAGCTTTCTGTTCTTGAAGCACTTGAACTTCGAGAGAGATGAGAGCATAAGTCTCGAGCAGAAGATGCCGAACACGAAGTTAAGCGCGATACCTACCAGCAGGGTATAACCGAGCGAGTAGATAGTTCCTGCCGTTGTTGCACCGAAGGCTGCGAACAGCGGGCTGAGTATCGTTCCGAAGAGGCTGTCAGTAGGACCGAATGCGCCCATAAGTATAACGGCAACGAACACAACGGTGATGTTTCCGTCAAAAACGGCTGCCCATGCTCTCTTGTAGCCGAGCTCTATAGCGCCGTTCAGGCTCTTTCCGTTTCTGAGCTCTTCCTTTATTCTCTCATAGGTAACAACGTTCGCATCGACGCCCATTCCGACTGCCAGTATGATACCGGCGATACCGGGTATCGTGAGGGTGAAGCTGTTGAGGTTACCGAAGAAGCCTGTTATGCAGGCGATAGTGCCGACTACCTGGCCGAACAGGGAGATAGAAGCCACAAAGCCCGGAAGCTTATAGATTATTATCATATACAGTGCGATAATGCCGAAAGCGATAACGCCTGCAAGCAGCATTGCGCTCTTTGCGCCCTCACCGAGAGTAGGTGAGATGATGTTTGTGCTCGTGGTCACGAGCTTGAAGGGTATGGAGCCTGCGTTTATCTTATCTGCAAGCGCCTTAGCCGATTCATAGGTGAAGTTGCCCTCGATAACGCAGTTGCCGTCAGTGATGGCGGAGTTTACATTAGGAGCGGATATGCAGTCATCATCCATCCAGATAGAGATCTGGCCGTTGCCTGCAAGCTCAGTGGTAGCTGCCGAAAAGGCTTCCTTTCCGCTGTCCTTGAGCTCAAGGCTTACTACATACTGGATATTTCCCGTAGTCTCGTCCTGTCTCTGTCTTGCCTCTGCCTTCTTGACGTCATTACCGGTGAGTACCTCCTCGCCGGTCTCGTCAGCGCCCTTTCTGAAGGTCAGCTGAGCGGTCTCTCCGAGCTCGGATACGGCCTCCTCAGGGTCAAAATCGACCTCATCTGCCTGCCAGGGGAACGATACGATGACCTTATAATTATTGTAGTCAACGTATACCTCACTGTCGGTAACGTTCATGCTGACAAGTCTCTGCTCGATAACGGCCTTTGCAGCGTCCATCTCATCTTTGGTCGCCTTGTAGCCGTCGGCAGGCTGGAATGTGGCGTTAACTCCTCCCTGGATATCGATACCCCAGCGGATAGTATCAACGCCTTTGATATAATCTGTCTTGATATCGCCGTAGTAGGTATGCACGCCCGCAAACGTAAGGTAAGCGAACGCCGCGATACAAAGCACAACGATGAAAAAGACAGGCTTCGTTACTTTTCGCACTTTTTATCCTCCTATTATCTCAGGCGTAAAACGCCCCGTATTTTCTTACGGGCACAATACGCCCCTAAAAATCACATTCACCCTATAATTATAGTACTTTTGCCCCCGATTGTCAATAGCTGAGCAGTGTATTTTTTGAAATTTTGCTCATTTTTCCATAAGCACGGCACTGATTGTAGCTGCGCCTGACTATGACCTCAAGCAGTTGTGGGTGAGCCCTCGCGGAAGACAAATTCAGCTGCTGCGATTATCTGTTCGTCCTCATTATAGTGGCCGTTGGCGCAGGCGGCAGTGTGAAAGCCTGCGCCGGCGGCAGCCCTTACGCCCTCGACTATATCCTCATAGACCACGCACTCACAGGGTCTGAGCCCCAGCTTTTCGGCGGCCCTTTCATACACATCGGGAAAGCCCTTTCCGCGCTTTACCTCCTCGGTGGAGACAAAGGCGCAGAAGCAGTCATAAATGCCTGTTCTCCTGAGGACGGGCTCATACAGCAGGTGTGATGATGCCGTTGCGAGCGCCAGCTTTTTGCCGTCATTATAAAGAGAGGTAACGTAGTCATAGACCCCGTCAAACAGCTCTATCACGTTAGTATACTGATAAAGCGCCAGGTCGAACCACTCCTGTTTTATGGCGTCAACGCTGTCGGGCAGGGAGAACCTTTCCTTTGTATAAACTGCCGCCTGATCGAAATTCATAGTTGAGAGCGCTTTTGAATAATCCTCGGGCACGGTGAAACCTCTTTTGCCGAGGAACTGCACATCAACGTCCGTCCAGACGTGGTTCGAGCGTATAAGCGTTCCGTCGAGATCAAATATATGTCCTTTAAAGGCTGTCATTTCAGGCATCTGAGAACCTCCTTGAATTAAGGCAACACCGCACAACCACCGGCTAAAGCCTTTGTGTACGTCCTGCTTGCATATTTTCCGTCATAGTACACAAATTCTCCTT
>CACXFU010000006.1 GCA_902767035.1 uncultured Ruminococcus sp. | reverse complement strand
CAGGTGGCTATATCGGGAGATATGAAAATATCGCCGTATTCTTTTTCGCTTTCGATTATCTCGAAGGTGTCAAAGCTCTCGTCCTGCGTATAAGGCAGCTCGTCAACACCAAGTATCACGGCACGATCTGGCGGACGGTATCTTACTTCATCGATAAAGGCATTGATGTCGGCTTCTTCGCCCTGCGCGATTATCTCAACATATGAGCCTTTATTGGCCACAGTGCCGAGCACCTTGTGCTTAGCGGCAGCGACCGCAGTGAACGGCCTGAATCCAACGCCCTGCACTATGCCGTAGACATGAATATTAACAGTAGTCATATCAAATATCCTTATTCAGTCTTCCGCTTACAGCAAAATGCGGAAGATCTATCCATTGTCCCTCAAAGGTGCTGAGAGCTCTTCTGAAAAAGCTGTCGGCGATAATAACATCAAAGCTGCCGTTATCGACCAGCTCAACGAGCTCGTCCTCACCCTTTATATGGACATCATTTTCTTTTTTATAGGCTGCAACGGTCTTGAACCAGCTTCCGCAGGTGACCTCACAGCCGCTTATCTGCTCTCTGAGCGCATTGACGGTAAACTGCTGGTGGATAACAAGAACTTTTTTGCCGTCAAGTGTTTTTGCAGCTTCAAGCGCTTTCTTATCTATACAGCAGCCGCGCACATCATACGGTATATTATACTTTTTGTTTAAATATCTTGCAGCTGCAAGCCCCGAGGGTGCGATCACAACTATTCGCTCACATTCACAGGCTCTGATGACATCGTCAATGCCGCTGTCAAGGCCAAAGCAGATGATATCGCTGCCGTATTCAGGGGAAAGCTCTTCTTTTATCCTGTCGGCAGTCAGCTCGCCGGTATTGAGGGGCGTTGCGCCAAGAACACCTACGCGTCCTTTTACCGTATTGTATTCATCTGACACAAACTCCTCGAAAAGACGTTTATAGGCCATCTCCTCGCCATAGTCATAAAGATTTGTGCCGTCAGTATTAAGTGCTATGCAGGCAAGGCCTGTTCTTTTTTCAGCCATTCTCTCGATAGCTCTCATATCAGTAGCAATGACCGCAGGAACGGGAGTTCCGACAACTGCAGTGAAGCGTGCATCTATCTGCTCACAGACCATTGAGAGCTTTTTTACCAGCAGCTCGTCTCTTCCGAGGATAGCGTCCATATCTCTGAGGCCTGCGGAAAAAAGCGCAGATCTTTTAGTGAACCACCTCGGTTCATCAAAGCCGCAGACGTTACCGGCACAGCCGCCTGCATCACAGATAACGGTCACTCCGCCCATTTCATAAAGCACGGAACAGGCGCCTGAATCATCGGGAGCGAGAGGAGAAAGGTGTTTAAGAAGCTTTTTCATTTCGCACTTCCCTCCTTTTCACTCAGTGCCTTATCAAGCTTATCAAACAGCAGCTCAACTGACCTGTAGCCGAACGGCTGCTGTTCCTCATTGAAAGGTATGCCAGCGATATCGCTATGATAATACATAGCATCAGCTCCGATAGCTGCAGTGACTTCTTTGAGCGGCTCATAATTCATCATTGTCGGTGACAGATTAGAGTAGATACGTGTGTCTGGTGAAAGCTCCGCAAGCTTTTTAACAAAGACGAAGTTTCTTTCTCCCACTGTGCCGTATATCTCCGCCACCCTGAAGCCGTATTCCGTCAGCGCAAGGGCGAGCTCAAAGCTGTCGGCATTCAAGCTCTCCCCTATAGCAAAGACTGCATCGGGGTGATTATTCTTAAAGGTCTGAACAATGGTCTCTGCTCTCGACAGATACTCTGAATCATCAAGCTCTGAGCCCAGCGCCTGACCCAGTAAGGCATACTGGTTGTGTATCTTCGATATCCTGAACATTCTTGTGAGCTCTATAAACGGAATACCAAGGCGCGACTGCATATCCTGTGCAGCGGCTCTGGCTTCGGAATTGAGAACAAGGCTGAAATTAGAGCGCGAGATCATCTGGTATTCTTCAAATGTTTTGCATCTGCCAAGCTCATGTATTTTCTTTATTCCGATCGAGCCGAGAAGAGAATATAGCTCACAGTCATTTTCAAGGGCAGAGAAAAAGCCCATTATACTGCATTCATTTGAACGGCGCTTCTGCGGCTCTAAGAGAGAATAGACCGACTTTCTGATAAGGCCCATCGGCGGAAGGCGCTCTTCTCTCGTCAGTGCATACATATATGCAGGCGCAGTCTTAACTCCTGTAAGGTCTTCACAGGCGCGACAGACCCTTTCCATATCAGTGCCGAGGAGAGCGTCTACACAGGTAACGCAAAGCATAACTACCGAGGGCTCAGTATCGAGCTCTTCGAGCAGCTGTGCGCAGGCCTTCGGTATCTTGCTTATATATCTGCCTGTCACTATATCGGTATCATCAAGCATCAGATAGAAAAACCTCTCGCTGTAGCCAAGCTCATTGAGCAGTGCTGTGTTTCTTCCGCAGCAGCCCGGAGCAATAAGCAGCATAACAGAGCCAGGTATCGCAAGGCCTGCCCTCTTCACGCCGAAGCCTTTGGCACCGGGAGAGTTGAAGTCAAGCGTTGCAGGCGAGCTGTAGATCATATGCTTTGATGAATTGAGCTCATCAGGCAGATCATCATAGCTGCGCTTTGCAAGCTCAGCTGCTGTAATGTAGTAAGCTTCAGTCATCTTGTTTATCCTCACTCATAAGAAGTCTCGCAAGCTCTATAAATCGCTTTGAGGTCTCGCAGTCGGGGTCGCCCTCAACACAGGTCATACCCATATCCTCATACTTGATTATATCGGCAGAGCGCGGAATATCGGCAACGATCTCAAGCCCTGCCTTATCAGCAAAGGCTCTGACCTTTTCCTCTTCATTCTCAACGCTTCGCCTGTTCATAATTATTCCTCTTACCTTGGCGTAACTTCTGTCTTCAAAGTTCTTTACGGCACTGTTGATATTGTTTGCCGCATAAAGCGCCATTTTCTCACCAGAGCTTACTATCAGAACCTTTTCGGCATAGCCCTCTCTTATCGGGGCTGCAAAGCCTCCGCAGACAACGTCTCCCAGAACGTCATAAAGCACAACGTCAGGCTTAACGGTGTCGAAAAGCTCCAGCTCTTCAAGCAGGCTGAATGTAGTGATTATCCCTCTGCCGGCACAGCCGAGCCCGGGGGTAGGGCCGCCCGTCTCGATGCATACCACGCCGCCGTAGCCGACCTTAGAGATCTGTCCTATCTTATCAGGCTCTTCATCATGTATGCGCATATAATCCATTACCGGCGTTACAGGGTCTCCGTGAAGGAGATTTATCGTAGAATCTGCCTTAGGGTCGCAGCCGATCTGGATAACTTTCAGGCCGAGCTTAGAAAAAGCAGCCGACAGATTTGACGTACACGTAGATTTGCCTATGCCGCCTTTGCCGTAAAGAGCTATCTTTATCATTTGAAGTACTCCTTTATGTTCTTATTGATAAGGCTTCGCATATCCTTCTGGAAGCATCTTCCCGAAAATGCAAAATGAGGAAGCGCAATGAACCTTGTGTTATCAGGAACTATATACTGATACAGCGGATCAGCTATCACGGTCTTTGGAGAGGTCTCTTTAAGATATGCTTCGATATCCTCCTCTGCCGTGAGCTGACCTCCGCACTTGGCGGTGAAAAAGCTATGTGACGGCAAAGTGCAAAGAGGCTTAGCCTCGACCTTCATATCAGACCACAGAGCTGCCGCCAGAGAGCCTGCCGAAATGCCTTCACCGATAACGACGGTATCAGCCTCAGGGAAACCGTCACAGGGAAGAACGAAAGGTGAAAAGTTCAGAGGATCTCTGATAAGGCTCGCCATATGGGAAGCAAGCTTCTTTGAAAACAGCTTTCCGTAAGGAACTGCGCATACATAGGGTATGCAGAATTCTTTCAGCATATACTCAGCAGCAGCCATTCCCGACTGGGAAACAACAAGGTTCAGAGCCGCAGAGCCCATTCTTCTGATATCATCAAGCGTTGAGCCCATAGCAAGCGTACAGACGCACTCAAAGTTATAGTATTTAAGCCAGTCTCTGATATCCTTATCTGAACCTAGAGTAAAGTCAAGAGGTGTGAGGCCGAGAACGTTTATGCCGTTTACGATATTCTGATCTTCCTCGGCATAGGCTTTGACTATCTCGCAAAGCGCCTCAGATGCACCGTCTATATACGAATTCATTCCGTTTGTATGCAAAGCGATCGTCTTTATGCCGCTCCTGTTCTCGATCTCAGCAGCTACTGCATCGTAGTCAAACCCTGTCATCATCGGCATAGGTGAGCCGCACAGCGCAATAAACTCCGGCTTCTGATCGTGGGCGGCAGATACAACATCAGATATGAACTTTTCATCATTCCCAAGAACAGAATCAAGCTCTGTCAGTGCAGAGATATAGATCTTTGACCTCATATCATACCACCTGGGCTCATCGTGAGTCGAGTAGGTAGAATTGCAGCCTGAAGCGTCATGAACGACCGTCAGGCCGCCAAGCTCATAAAGGGCGGAACAGACACCTGAGGTATCGGCAGCATAACAAGGGATAATTCTAGCTACATTTTTCATAGGTCTGCACCTCCTCAGACAAGACAGCTTGCGCAGCCCAGACCTTTCAGTCTGAGAACTTCGCGCCTGTCCTTAGGCGTATTATAGGCATCGATCATTAGCTCCGCTATCTTCGCAATGCCTGAAAAGCCGTAATATCCGCCGTTCACAACTATATTCACAAAGTTATCTGTAGTGAAATAGTATGCGGCCTTCTGTCCCAGAGCCAGCATATGCTCATGGTGCTGTTCGGGCTCATAGAGCATATTTACATTTGCAGCTGACCATATAGTAAGGTCGGGGCATTTTTCTCTCAGCTTATCGAACGAGTCTTCCTCACCGGCAGCCGAGTCGGCTATTATGTGCTTGACATTGAAGCCGTGCTCACAAAGCAGCCACGCAAGCTCAAAAGGCCTTGTCACGACCGTATAGTCAATAGCTATCGGGGTGTCACCTATTATTTTCAGCGCCTTGTCGAGCGCTTTTTCAGCGGCAGCTATATCTGCTGTGAAGTCAGGCATATCTATCCCAAGCTCATCACACAGAGCTTTATAGTTCTCTTTCAGACCGTCATAGCTGTATCTTACCGGCAGATGCATATGCTTTGCCCCGAGCCTTTGCTCAAGATCCTCTCCGGCGAGATGACCTGTAGGAATATAGCTTATATTGAGCGCACATTCAGCGAGCGAAAGATATTCCTCATAACTTTTGCATAAGGTGATATCCCTGACCTCGCGGCCTGCGCTTTTTATTATCTTTATAAGCTCCGAATCATCATCTGTAGCTCTGTCATTTCCGACGATGCCGACCGCCTTTTCATTAAAGGGCAGCGGCTTCAGTGCAGCATAGAGCTGCGAGCTCATTTTTGACACCGGCGATACCGTCTGTCTCATTGTGGGGGTCATATAGCAGTCAACAAAAGTGATGTCAGGGTGCCTTTTTGTAAGCTCTTCGATTATGGCTTCAAAGTCAACGCCTGCAAACAGGTGTATACAGCTCAGATATAAAAGTATCACGGGCGGCCTTTTATCAAGCTTTTCAATGATCTCGCACACACCGTCAACTATATCGCTTTCAAGCGTTCCGTCAAACATATCGCTTTCACTAACAGATATCCAGCTTAGCCTGTCAAGCTCCAGCATTTCGGCAGCTGTAAGAATAACGCCCCTGAGACAGCCCTGTGCACAGGCAAAGATCTCATGCGCCCCCGGCAGCAGCATACCCGAGTGAACTATGTTCCACATTCCTCTTGCAGGCGGATTGTATTCAAGGCCTGAGGGGAAAAGCTCGTCTCTGTTAGCATCTGTTATCTTTACGCAGCAGGGCTTATCAAGCCCGTTTACGCGGTTCAAGAGACACCTCCGAAGCCTTTTAATATCTCATCAGCCAGAGCGTCAAGCTGTGCGCACACGGCCGAGCCGGGACAGACCTCTGAAACGGTCTTTCCCTCTTTTTCCGCAAGGGAGACGTCCTCGCTGCGGTCAATGCGGCCTATAACTTTGCTTGAAAAGTCATTTGCAAGCACGTTCACGGCTTCGTCTTCGCCTTCAACATTGCGCCTGTTCAGGATTATACCGCCAAGTGATGCGTAGCCTCTGCCCTTGAAATTTTCAACTGCCATACAGATGTTTGCAGCGGCATAGACTGACATCTTTTCACCTGACGTCACAACGAACACCTTATCGGCATAGCCCTTTCTCATCGGCATTGAAAAGCCGCCGCAGACTACGTCTCCAAGTACATCATAAATAACGATATCAGGCTTATAAAGCTCATAAGCGCCGAGCTTTTCGAGCGTTTCAAGCGCATTTATTATTCCTCTTCCGGCACAGCCGAGTCCCGGCACAGGGCCGCCTGCTTCAACGCATTTAACACCGCAGGAGCCCTCATGGACGATATCATCGATAGTGAGCGCCTTACCCTTTTTTCGGCTGAGCTCCAGTACAGTGTCTATCCTGTCGCCGCCGTGAAGGAGCGACGTGGAATCAGCCTTAGGGTCACAGCCTATCTGCATAACGCTCAGGCCTTTTTTAGCGAAGGCAGCGGCAATATTGCATGAAATCGTCGATTTTCCGATGCCGCCCTTACCGTATACCGCTATCTTTATCATAAGAATAATCTCCTCTCGAAACCGTTACCTGATATCCTATACGCTTCATTCTCGCATGGATACACGTTTTGCACTGTGAGGAAGAATCCTCGGTGCAGATCTTGCCGTCATAGAGCATATACTTTTTCCTTACCGCTGTGGGCGAAAGGTTCGGCATAATGACGTTAGCTCCGGCTAGCACGCCCTGTTCTCTGCCGTCAGGCCTGATAGTGCCGAGTGCCGTTGTTGCCGGAAGCAGAACATTCGGCAGCATTATCCTGCAAAGGCTAAGTAAAAACAGCGTCAGCTCATAGGAGCCTTTCGGCTCATCGCAAAAGGGCGTATCCTTATGCGGCAGAAAAGGCCCTATACCGATCATTTCAGGCCTGAAGCTCTCAAAAAACAGCATATCATCGGCAAGGCACTCGACTGTCTGATACGGAGAACCGACCATTATGCCGGCACCTGTCTGATATCCGAGGCTTTTCAGATCTTCAAGACATTTCATTCTGTGGCCGAAAGACATCTCAGACGGGTGGAGCTTTTTATAGTGCTCTTCATTTGCAGTCTCATGCCTGAGAAGGTACCTGTCAGCGCCTGCCTCACGCATGAGCTTATACTCGTCATATTCCTTCTCACCCAATGAGAGCGTAACTGCACAGTCGGGATATTTCTCCTTTATCCTTCTGATCAAGCCGGCCATTCTTTCAGCTGAGTATGAAAGATCCTCGCCGCTTTGCAGCACAAAGGTACGAAAGCCGCCCTCATAGCCCTCATCGCAGCACATAAGAATCTCATCATCGGTAAGTCTGTATCTCTGGGCATTTTTGTTTGATCTTCTTATACCACAGTAAAGGCAGTCGTTCTTACAGACGTTCGAGAATTCAACTATGCCTCTTATAAATATGTTCTTCCCGTAGATGCTCTCGCTTATCTCCCTTGCGATCTGTGCCGCATATTCCCTGTCACTGTCGTCCCAGTCACTTAAAAGAGATATCCATTCGGCCTTGTCAAGGTGCTTGTTTTCATTGAGCTTATCTATCAGGTTTTTAACTGTTGTTTCCATTAATTCACCTTCCGGTCATTCATCAAGGAGCTTCTTGATCTGCGGGAACACCTCTAAGCTCCGTGCAAGTATTCCGTTCATATATGCGATCGCAACGCCGTAATTTGTAAATGGCACTCCATTATCAACGGCAGTTCTCATACGGTAAATCATTTCTCTCTCGTTGAGCATACAGCCGCCGCAGTGGATGACCATTGCAAAGCGTTCAAGCTCTTCGGGAAATTCCTTTCCCGAACTGAGTTCGATCTCAATATTCTTACCGGTCGTCTTCTTCAATAGCGCCGGAAGCTTAACGCTGCCGATATCGCCGCACTGACGGTGATGTGTACACCCCTCAGAGATGAGCACTCTGTCGCCGTCCTGAAGCTTTGATATCGCGGCTGCACCCCTGACAGCCGTTTCAAGGAAGCCCTTATACCTCGCCATAAGAATAGAAAATGAAGTGAGCATTATATCATCTGGAGTATCTTTGTTTACCTTTGCAAACACCTGGCTGTCAGTGATAACTATCTTTGGCTTGCTGACAAGGTTCTGCAGCGTGTGCGAAAGCTCTGTCTCACGCACGACAGCAGCACAGCCGCCCGATTCAAGTATATCCCTTATCACCATCTGCTGCGGCAGTATAAGCCTGCCCTTTGGAGCTGCCTTGTCGATCGGTACGACAAGAACTGCAAGCTCGTTCTCACCTATTATATCCCCGACGATACGGTGGGTCTGGTCTTTTGTTTCAACAAGAGACGCTATTTTTTCGCGCAGCTCGTGGATATTCTCCTTGTGCATCGCGCTGACGGCAAACCTGTCACCGTCAGGAGCAGTATCTGAAAGGTCGCTCTTATTGCCGACTATAATGTACGGAATATCCTTGCTTTTAAACAGCCCTATAAGCTCGTTCTCACATTCGCAGAGGGGCTTAGTGATATCTGTGACAAGAACAGCGATATCCACCCGGTTGAGGACCTGAGAAGTCTTTTTAACTCTAAGCTCACCAAGAGCGCCCACGTCATCAAAGCCGGGAGTATCTATTATCACAACAGGCCCCAGCGGCAAAAGCTCCATTGCCTTTGTTACGGGGTCAGTGGTCGTTCCCGGCGTATCGGAAACAACCGCCAGTTCCTGATTGGTCACAGCGTTTACAAGGCTTGATTTTCCGGCATTTCTTACTCCGAAAAAGCCGATATGTATTCTTTCCGATGACGGTGTTGAATTAAGACTCATAGTTATCACCCTCTGCTTTCAGATTTACAAAAAGTCGGATCCTGTAAGAAAGAATCCGACTTGTGTGTTCAGAAACAATAATCTTACTTTCGCTTCAAGAAATATTTCAGCGTCAGAAAAACTGATTTTTCCGTATATTCTGTTATATTATTATGTATCAGTTTGCGGAATAAACTGTCTTCGCAGATACTCCGTCGATCCTGCCGATTTTTCCGGCCATTGAATTGATATCATCCTGAGATGCATCAACAGCAATGCTGATTATGTTGATGCCCTTAGCCTTGTAGGGTATTCCCATTCTTCCGATAACAGCATCCTTATACTCATGCAGGATAGCGTTTACGCTCTCTGCAGCCGCAGAATCCTCAACTATGATCGCGATGATCGCTACTCTTGTTTCCATAAAACAACACTCCTTTTGATGATTATTCTCAGACACAGCCGCTCACCAGCTGTGTTCGCAGTCCTTAATCATGTTCTTTACTTCCTCATTATCATAAAGCCCCAGATCAAAAAGCCTGTCGACCTGTCTTTTCGTCACCTTTCCGGTAAGAGAATACACAAACTGGCCGTGCTCGCGCTGTGTTCCGTCCCAGGAATCTATTATTTTCAGCCAGCCGGCCTTTCCAAGCGTTCTCTCAGGGAACTTTACCTTGCCGAAGAACTTCTCGGCTATCATCATGGCAGCCTTAGTGTGACTGGTATAGTCGCAGGAATAAGTATCGCCGTCAGGAGACATCCAGCCGAGCTTGAATGTATCCTGATTCTTGAAATACATCTGCTCCAGCTTCAGCGGACAGCCCTCAGACTCGACCAGTCTGACAAACATATAATCATCTTCGGTAAAATGATAATATCCACCGGTGCCGTCCAGCACGACAGGCAGCTTGTCTTCGGTAACTATGCCGTCAAACTTTGTCCCCTTCAAAGCCTCCAGCGTGTCGTAATACTCGTAAAAATAGTATCCGGTCTCCGACTTGTATATAGCATACTTTTTCTTCATCAGCGAATGAACACCCCTCAAAATAGGCGATCGATATATCTCCATAATAACTACCTGCATTATAGCATATTTAAACACAAATTTCAAGAACAAATTATGAATTTTGTGTACATGAACAAATTATTTTGAATATTTTATATATAATTTTCTCTGAACGTGCTTGAAAAAATCAAAAGTTGTGGTATAATTATAATGACAGATGATAATTATCAAAGGAGGCGCATTAATGAGAATAATCGTTTTTTCGGATACCCACGGAAATGTAGCTGCTGCAAAGCAGGTCTTTGAGATAAATAAGAACACTTGCGATCACTTTATTTTTCTGGGCGACGGACTAAAGGAGCTTGCGCTTATGAAGGAGCTTTACCCGGACAAGAAGGTATACTGTGTATCGGGTAACTGTGATGCGCCTACCTGTTATTCGTCTGATGTGATAGAGATCTTCAAGACAAAGATATTTATGACTCACGGTCATTATCTGAACGTGAAGGAATCTCACGATACACTTATCCAGCGGGCGAAGGAAGAGAACGCTGTTATGGCTCTTTACGGGCATACGCACTGCCGTTATTACAAATACGAGCACGGCCTGCACATACTTAATCCCGGAAGCGCCTCACAGCCCAAGGACGGACTTCCGCAAAGCTACGCTTTTATCGACCTTACGCCATATAATATCAGCTGTGCGCTGGTAGACCTTGAATAAATACATAAAATGCCCTGCCGTTTCAACGAACAGCAGGGCTTATTATTTATCTTATCTTATCGGCAACTTTTTTGATGACTTCGGCATCCGCGTCATTTTTGATTTTGAACTCAGTCCTTGAATAGAAATTATCGTTAACGTCCCATAGCACAGGCACAAAGCCGAGGCCTGTAAGCTTATCGAGAACTACCTCAAGGCACTCAGACGAAGTAGAATAGAGCGTATCTGGAGCGAAGTTTGAATCCGGATAGATCGAAGTCGTCTCACCCAAGAACACGGGGATATTCTTATCCTTGAAAGCGCTTATCAGCTCATCACACTGTGAATCTATATAGTCGAGCCATACCTGAGAACCTATCTGATTTGTCCAGTACTTCTCATTATCAACATAGTGCACCGATACCATAAGCTTGTCAGTCGCAGTGTCGGTCGGCATAACGAAGTTTTTCGATGTTGTCTTGTCGATATTTGTCCAGTAGCCGGATACTATCAGAACTCTTTCGGCGTTGTTGCCGCCCGTTGATCTCACAGCATCAACAAATGTCTGGTTAAGCTCATTTGTCAGCTTGAAAGCGTCTCTGCTGTTCATAGGCTTGAGCTCGCCGTTCTCATCGAACTGGTCACCGCCGAGATACTCGTTAAAGCCCTCAAACACAACGGTATAGGGGTAATCCTTGAAATAGTCGGCGATCTGCGTCCAGAGGGTGTTGAAAATAGTTTTGCAGCTCTCAAGATCATTTCTTCTGATGATAAACTCATCAAAGTGGTGGCAGTTTATAACGGTGTATAGCCCTGCATTCTGAGCATAGTCAACTATCTCTTTAACTCTGCCGATGTAATCCTTGTTGATAGTCCAGGTGCCGTCATTTTCCATCATATTGCCCCAGAAAACAGGTATCCTGACAGTGTCAAAGCCTGCCTCCTTGATACCGTCTATTACCTCCTGAGTGGTCTCAACAGCGCCCCAGCAGGTCTCATAGTCAAGCGGAGTGTTGCTGCCCTTTGTCGGTATCCATTCATATCCGATAGTGGCGCAATCGGTCGCATCATAAGCTTCCATAGTGTTGCCTAAGTTAAGTCCGAGATTCATATTGTCAGCGACCTCAGAAGCAGACATCGGCTTGGAAGCAGCCTTAGGTGTGCTCTTTGCGGCATCTGACGATGACGAATCGTTTCCGCAGGCAGCTGCACTTATCATCAATGCGCACAGAAAGCCGGCAAGTACTCTGTTTTTCATAGGTATGACCTCCTGAATCCAATATATCAAGTATTATTTTAATTCATAACGCAGGATTTGTCAATTGATTATATTACGATATATGACTATATTAAACAGCAAAAGCTGCCCATTCGGACAGCTTTTAATACTTTTCGGACATATCAGTAAAACGTTGCTACTTCCTGCTCGGGCGGATCGGCAGGTGTGATCTCGGAAACTGTCAGCACAGGACCCGCGCCTCTGTACATCTTGTTTCTCTGCACCTTGATCTTTCCTTTCACATTGAACCACTTAGGAGAGGAAAGCTCGGGTCTGCCCTTGGGGTCATCAGCGACCAGCCAGCAATACTGGATATCCTCAACGCAGCAGGTCATTATCTTTCTGCCTACCGCAAAGGTGTTCTTCGGGAAGTTAGGGCCGCAGGCCGCCATAACGCGAAATGACATTATCTTTCCGTCATACTTTTTGGGCTCCTCCATAGCATCTCTGTACCACAGTGCAAAGTCACGATCCTTTATGGTGATCTCCTTAGCATCAACATCAAACGGCAGAGGATCTTCAATATCATCGTAGGCTACGGAGCCGTCAGTGAACTCATAGGCGATGTCTGTCCTCCTGCTCACTCCCCTAACGATCTGGTGATACCTCATCTTGTCAAACGAAGGGTCAAACCTGTTGAAAACAACGAGCTCGCACATATTGAGCTTATCGACAACAAGGCTCCTCATATTCTGATCGTACTGCAAAAAGGTAGTTGCATCGGCAAAGAACATTATCTGATAAACAGCCCAGCCCTCAGGCATTGCATTGAAAAAGTCATTTATGTTCCACATACCGTTATACTCAACAACAGCACGCACACAGTCATACTTTTTGAGTATAGCCGCCAGATTCTCCTCATTGAGCTCTGACTTGTCCTCCAGTACGTGCATAAACACGTTGTGCTCGGCGAAATTTGTAGTATCGTATTCCTCAACGCCCTCTTCACAAACAAGAAGAAGGGTCTTGTCGCCGTTTATGAATCTGCCGTCCTCAAGGGTCTCCTTGATAAAATGAGTTTTACCGCCCTCAAGGAAGCCGACAAACATATAAACAGGTATATTCTCCTGCTGCGGCATCAGACCGCCCCCTTTTACTTAGTCTTGAAAAGCTCCTCTATAGCCTCTTCGTTTATCTCGGAGCCTATAACGCAAAGTCTTCCTGTAGTTCCGGCACTTCCGTGACGTACATCCGGAACACCGGGAACATAGTCAAAGTGTATCCACTCGCCGTCCTTGCCTGCAACGATGCCCTTAGCCCTGAGTATAAGGCCGTATTTCTCCTCGTCCTGCAAAGCTTCAAGCGCTGCAGTGATCTCTTCCTCAGAGTAAGGATCTGCAGTCTCCTTGCCCCAGCTTGTGAACACCTCATCTGCATGATGATGGTGATGATCGTGGTGATCGTGGTCATGATGATGCTCATGTTCGTGGTCGTGGTCATGATCGTGGCAGCCGCAGGTGCAGTTCTCGTCATGCTCCTCATGGTCATGGTGATGGTGATGCTCATGCTCTTCATCATGATCATGGTGGTGGTGCTCATGCTCGTCATCGTGGTCATGGTGGTGATGATGATGCTCATGATCGTGCTTTTTAGCCTCTTCAAGAAGCGCTTTAAGCTCATCATCAAGAGTGTTCTTCTGTGTCATAGCTTCAATAAGCTGCGCACCTGTGAGCTGCTCCCACTCGGTAGTAACGATAGGAGCCTTATTGTTGAGCTTTCTGAGCAGCTCAACACACTCGTCAAGCTTTTCCTGAGAAAGACCCTGAGTATGGCTCAGGATAAGGCAGCTTGCATAGGTTATCTGATTATCAAAAAACTCACCGAAATTCTTCTGATACATCTTGCACTTCTTAGCATCAACAACAGTTGTGAAGCCGTCGAGCTCAACATCGTGAGCGTCGATATTCTCAACTGCCCTGATAACGTCGCTCAGCTTGCCGACGCCCGAAGGCTCGATGAGGATCCTGTCAGGCTTGTACTGCTCGAGCACCTGCACAAGTGCCTTTCCGAAATCACCGACAAGACTGCAGCATATACAGCCCTGGTTCATCTCAGTGATCTGGATACCGGCGTCCTGAAGGAAGCCGCTGTCAATACCTATCTGGCCGAACTCATTCTCGATAAGAACGAGCTTCTCACCGGTATATGCTTCACCGATAAGCTTTTTGATAAGAGTCGTTTTTCCGGCACCTAAAAAGCCTGAAAAAATAGTTATCTTTGTCATTTGAAACACTTCTTTCTGTTATTGTCTGTCGAATAGTCGACTATTTCACTCCAATTTAGTATTATAGCACCATTTGATAAAAAATGCAATAGTCGAAGATTAATAATTTATTACAAAAATAAAGCTGCCGATAAACGACAGCTTTTATTGTCTTATTAACCCCAGTAGCTTCTGTAGATATAGAAGTAACCCCATGGGATCCTGAAGCTGTAAGCGATCTTACTGCTGTTCTGCTTATAGCTTCTGTTGCACCAGAAGAACACATTAAAGTCATTGGCGATATTGCTGAGCTCAGTCTTAGCATAGAGAGCTCCGTAAACAGCGGTCTTTACCTTGTTTGTCACTCTTGCGTAAGTCGCACCGTCTCTTGTAAGTCCTGCAGATGACATAAATCCGCCGCTCTTGTAGATAACGTCCTGAATTCTGTTATATCTTGCATAATATGCCTTCCAGGTAGATTTCTTTGCATACTTTGCTGAAACGTATCTGTTTACGCAGCAGTCTGCAACGTATACTATCGGCTTATCCCATGCAGAGGTATTGATAGTGCCTACCTCATGATAGGTTATACGGCAAAGTGCTTCCCAGCCTGCCTGATCGAAATTCATTCTCGCAGTTTTAAGCAGCTGCGACTGCGAACAGGGAGAAAGACCTGCACTGTTCTGTGCCCTGACGATCACTCTGTAGCTTGTAGCCCTGTCAAGGCCCTTGAGCTTATATGCTGTAGTCTTGGTAGCGCCAATCCTTGTATACTTGGAATACTTGCCGCCCTTGATATAAACATGGTAGGCAGTTGCGCCGCTTACAGGCTTCCAGCGAACTATAAGCTGTGTAGTCTGATTATTATATGGATGAGTCAGCTGACTGTCATACTTAGCCTCAGCTATTAAAACAGGTGCTGAAGGAGCCGATGCTGCCCCCGCTGCCAGTCCGTCAGAAAGACAGATAACAAACAGCAGCATTGTCATTACTATTACGGCTATCCTCTTTGTCTTGCTTGCATTGGTATTTCTGAAATTAGCTGAATAATTCATTAGAAAATTGACTGTCCCGGCTTGTGCTTCCGGAAGTCATTCACACCCTTTCTTCATTACAGGATCTGTAAGAAATCATAAAATCCTTATAACGGTTAATAGTTTGTTCATAACCAATTTGTAACTCATTGAGCTTAAAAATTACAAAGCGGTTACAAACTATGTTTCAATACTAACACATTTTTGCTCCTTTGTCAAGGGTTTGGGGTGAAAAAACTAACATATGCTACAAATAGTGGTCTGTTTTTTGGGATTTTTGTTGTAAAGTTACAACAAATGTAACAAATTTGGAACTAAAATGATTTCAAATATTAATATCGTCTGATCTGTATTTTTCGGTTTGATGAGCATTTTCCGCTGAAAACAAGCATATAATTAAGCAGAAACGGTCACTGCTATCGGCTGTTTAATATCATCTGAAAGCGATAAATTGTGACTAAAATATGAAAGGAGGTCGCGGCTGCCGTGACTGACGGCCGCATCAAAAAAATGAAAAAATATCTGCCTGAAGGAAAGATCTTTAACAGTGACGAGAACAAAGCCTACATAAGCTGTGAGGACGGTATGAGAGAGGCTATGAACAAGGATATCATTCTTGAGGCGAGAGCCGCAATGTGTGATAATGCTCATGACCTGTATGTTGAGCTGCCTCAGGGTGTTGGTGTGATACCAAGGAACGAGGGCGCTATCGGTATCGCCGAGGGGACGACCAAGGATATAGCGCTGTTATCAAGGGTAAACAAAACGGTTTGCTTTAAGGTGAAGGATATAACAGAAAGGGACGGCAAGCCATTTTATACTCTTTCTCGAAAGGACGCACAGACAGAGTGTATGGCTCAGTACACGGATAAGCTCAGGAGCGGCGACGTTATACCTGCGAAAGTTACTCATCTTGAACAGTTCGGTGCCTTTATTGATATCGGCTGTGGGATAGTCTCACTCATACCTATCGACGCCATATCGGTCTCACGCATATCTCACCCGTCCGACAGGTTCTTCAACGGTCAGGATATATATGCTGTCATCAAAGGCAGAGAAAACGGCCGCATAACGCTTACCCACAAGGAGCTTCTGGGCAGCTGGCTTGAAAATGCTTCACAGTTCTCACCGGGAGAGACAGTGAGCGGCGTTATCAGGTCGGTGGAGCCATACGGCATATTTGTTGAGCTTGCACCAAACCTTGCAGGGCTGGCAGAGCCGAGAGAGGGTGTTTTCCCCGGGCAGGCGGCAAGCGTTTACATAAAGGCTGTGATACCTGACAAAATGAAAGTAAAGCTAATACTTGTTGATGTATTTGACAGCTCGGGCTTTCCGGGGAAGATCAATTACTTTATCACAAGCGGCAGGCTTGAACACTGGGTATATTCTACTGACAGCTGTGACAAGAATATTGAATCAGTATTCTAAAACAAAAAGCAGGGATAGTCTTCCCTGCTTTATTTTCTGTTCTTTATCTTATCCCAGTAAGCCTTTGCGGCCTGCTCGTTCTTGTTGCTGCCATATTCGTAATACTTTTTCCCGAGCAAAGCATCGGGGAGATACTGCTGCTCTACCCAGTGGTCGGGGTAGTCATGCGGATAGATATAGTGCTGACCCTTCTGTGCTGCCTCGTCGCCGTCAAAATGCTTGTTCTGAAGGTTTCTCGGGAAGTCTCCTATGTCTCCCCTTTTCACATCTGAGAGCGCCGCGTCTGTCGCAAGATAAGCGCTGTTCGATTTCGGTGCGGTAGCGAGGAAGATCACAGCCTCTCCCAATGGTATACGTGCTTCCGGCAGACCCAGCTGCATAGCGCTGTCAACGCACGCCTTGACTATCGGCACAGCCTGCGGATAAGCAAGACCTATATCCTCACTGGCTATAACAAGAAGTCTTCTGCTGAGAGAGATTATGTCACCGGCCTCGATAAGCCTTGCAGCATAATGGATAGCTGCGTTCTCATCAGAGCCCCTGATAGATTTCTGCAAAGCTGACAGTATATCGTAGTGCGAATCACCGTCTCTGTCATAACGCATATTGCTGCGCTGAGTGAGGAGCTTCACACTTTCAAGAGATACGCTGAGCTTTTCACCGTCATTATCGGCAGCAAGTATACAAAGCTCAACCGTATTGATCGACTTTCTCACATCTCCGCCGCAACCGTAAGCTATATAGTCGATAACTCCGCTTTCAAGCCTCAGTTTAAAGCCAAGCTCATTTGCCCTTATCTGAAATGCCCTGCTGATCGCCGGCTTTATCTCATCGGGCGTTACGGGCTTGAATTCAAACACCGTGGATCGGCTGATAATAGCGTTATAAACATAAAAATACGGGTTTTCGGTAGTTGAGGATATCAGCGTTATGCTTCCGTCCTCGATATATTCGAGCAGGGACTGCTGCTGCTTTTTGTTAAGGTACTGTATCTCATCAAGATACAGAAGTATCCCGTTCAGTCCGCTGAAGGTCTCTGTCTCGGCGATTATCTGCTTAATATCATTTACCGATGCGGAGGTGCCGTTGAGCTTATGCATAGTCATATTGGCATTCTCAGCGATAAGCCTTGCGACGGTCGTTTTGCCGACACCGGAAGGCCCGTAGAAGATCATATTGGGAATATTGCCGCTTTCGATTATGCGTCTCAGAGGTCTTCCCTCTCCGAGAAGATCCTTCTGACCGACTATATCATCAAGCGTTTTCGGCCTGATCTTTTCGGCTAACGGTGTGCCCATAGGATCACTCCTTTATAATAGTATGCTTATGTCGGCGAGGGCTCGGACTTGCTGATCTCAGTCAGCCAGTCATAGACAGCGTCCTTAGCTTCGGTAGTGTCATCGTCAAACACCTCAAGCACGGGGTCAGATACCTTTATCCCTGATGCCTTTTCAAGATCCTCAATGCTGCCGGCCTTTCCGCTGCCGCCGTGAGAAACTACCGCAAACACATACTGAGGGTCCTCTTTACTGTGCCTGAAATCGGCATCTTTGACAAAGCTCTCTACAGCCTTGGGTATTGTTCCCCACCAGAGCGGATATACGATGATAACAGTGTCATACTTTGTCAGGTCAGGCATTTTGGAAATAAGCTTTACCTTCTCGTCATTGTCAAGCTCTTTTTTTGCCTCAGCTACTGTGCCGGAATAAGTATCGGGGTATTTCTTATCCGTCAGTATAGCTACCCTGTCGCACTCACCTACTGATACGGATATCATATCAGCAAGCAGCTCACAGTTGCCTATTATCCTGTCACCCTGCACATCGTCATTATGGTTGACCATAAGCGACGCCCCCGAAACAGCGTCAACATTTTCAAGCAGCCCCGCGTTCTCGGCGTAGGTAAACTCAACTATCAGTATCTTGTTATCAGCCTTTATGCTGTCAAGGTCAACTGCTTTAATGTCAAGCGCCTTTGACAGGTCAACTTCCTTTTCGATAAAGTGTCTCTTTATATAAGGTATACCGAATACGATGAACACCAGCGCCAGCACTGCAACTATTACCATTACTATTATAAGCTTTTTGTGAGATTTCTTAGTGTTAGTGTTTTCAACATTCTCAGACATTGCTTACCTCTTTTCAGTCTTTCCACGGGCGTTTCTTTTCAATCCAGCCCTTATTCTTCCAATACTCAACATCAGCAGGATTATATCCATTCTTCTGCATAAGGCGCATTATAAAGAAAAATCCTTTTGTTTTTAATGAGGGTTTTACATTACCGCTCCTGCGCCGGATCTTATCTGCGATCGCAGTTGTTTTAGCATCTATCTTACTTTTCTTTTTCTCAGCGATGCTATCCCAGTCAGTAGCAGCCACACCCATTCCAAGCTTATAAGTCCTTGCAACTCCCCAGAAGAAAAGGCTGTCGCACATATCCTTGTTTGTAGATTTACAGCCAGCTCCTGCGGCAGTGCATATACAAACGCCCTGCTTTTTAAACATCTTCTCTTCAGGGCGATGCACCATCCACCTGTAGCCGTAATGGTCAAGAAATGCTTTCATAGCGCCTGTTGCGTGATAAACATAAACAGGGCTTGCAAGAATAATAACATCAGCATCGTTTATCGCGTCAGTCAGAGGCTTCAGCTTTTCATAATGCGGGCACTTATCCTCGCCCTCCAGAAAGCACCGCGTACAGCCGACACAAAACTCTCCGAAATCTCTCGGAAGAAAAAACTCAGTCATTTCACCGCCGATCTTTTTCGCAAGCTGTTCTGCAATACGATATGTAGAGCCCTTGTGACTTTGCCCATGTATAATAACTGTTCTCATCAGCTTCACCTCAAATAATACTTATTTAGTATTATACAATATGAGCCGTTCTTTGTCAACAAAAAAAGATACTCCCGAAAAGATCGAGAGTATCTCAGTGTCAGTTTATACGATCATTCATAAAGCGGATATTTCTTGCAGATGCTTGTTACCATTTCTCTTACCTTATCAGCGTTAGCCTCAAAATCAGCAGCAGTAAGATAAATGCACTCAGCGATAACTTCCATATCCTCTTCAACAAGACCCCTTGTTGTAACAGCAGGAGTACCTATACGAACACCGCTTGTAACGAATGGCTTCTCAGGGTCGTTAGGGATAGCGTTCTTGTTAACTGTTATGTATACCTCGTCAAGGTCATTCTGGAGCTTCTTGCCTGTGATCTTGAAGGGTCTGAGGTCAGCAAGCATCAGGTGATTGTCAGTGCCGCCCGATACAAGGTCAAATCCTCTGCTGAGAAGTCCGTTTGCAAGGGTCTGAGCGTTCTTTACTATCTGCTCGCCGTAAGCCTTGAACTCAGGCTTCAGTGCCTCACCGAAGCAAACTGCCTTACCTGCGATAACGTGCATGAGCGGTCCGCCCTGTGTACCCGGGAAGATAGCGCTGTTGAACTTCTTAGCCAGTGCCTCGTCATTTGTGAGGATAAGGCCGCCTCTGGGGCCTCTGAGGGTCTTGTGAGTGGTAGTGGTTGTAACATCGGCAAACGGCACCGGTGAAGGATGCTGACCGGAAGCTACCAGTCCTGCGATATGTGCCATATCTACCATAAAGTAAGCGCCGACCTCTTTGCAGATCTTTGAGATGCGCTCAAAGTCGATAACTCTGGGGTAAGCAGATGCGCCTGCAACGATGAGCTTCGGCTTGATCTCCTTAGCCTGCTTCTCCATCGCATCATAGTCGATGTAGCCGTTGTCATCAACGCCGTAAGGAACGAAGTTGAAATACTTACCTGATATGTTAACAGGAGAACCGTGTGTAAGATGTCCGCCGTTGTCAAGGCTCATACCCATAACGGTGTCGCCGGGCTGGAGCAGTGCAAAATAAACGGCAGTGTTTGCCTGTGCACCGGAATGAGGCTGAACATTTGCATACTTAGCGCCGAAAAGCTGACAAGCCCTGTCAATAGCTATCTGCTCAACAATGTCAACGTCCTCACAGCCGCCGTAATATCTCTTTCCGGGATATCCCTCAGCATACTTGTTAGTGAGCACCGAGCCCATAGCTGCCATTACAGCTGGTGATACGATATTCTCGCTGGCTATAAGCTCAAGATTTCTTCTCTGTCTGGCCAGTTCCTTGGCCATAGCCTCTCCGACTTCCTTGTCAAACTCTTCTACAAAACCGATAGTGTCAAGCATCTTCATTTGAAATTCTCCTATTCATTTATTAGACATAATAACAGTCTTCACTAATTATACAATATATTTTCACCAATTGCAATAGCTTTTTACAATTTTTTTGAAATATAACCCCGAAATAGCACTTGACAAAAATATCACGATGTGCTATAATAGACAAGTCGGTACGGAGAAGTCGCCTAGCCCGGTTTATGGCGCACGACTGGAACTCGTGTATGGGTTGATAGCTCATCGAGGGTTCGAATCCCTCCTTCT
>CACXFU010000005.1 GCA_902767035.1 uncultured Ruminococcus sp. | reverse complement strand
CCCTTACAGTTCTTACCGTCAATAAGTATATTGTTTACAATAACAAGGGGGTTTTTCTTCTGCTGTGCTTCTAACCATGGAGTTCCACCAAATGCACGCTCACCAATGCTTGTAACGCTGTTTGGTATAGTTATGCTTTCAAGGCATGTGCAGTCGAAAAATGCCCAATCACCAATGCTTGTAACACTGTTAGGTATAGTTACACTTTCAAGGCTTGAACAGTCATCAAACGCACCCTTACCAATGCTTGTAACCTTCTTACCTTCAATTGTTGACGGGATATTCACTTCCTCATCACTGCCGATGTACGCGCCTATCTTAACAGTTCCGTCATCAAGCACGGTATAATTATAATCCCCGAACGTCTCCGCGCTTGCCGTGATAGCGCTGTCAAGTCTCGCAAACCCCTGCGGCAGAGCGGCTGCTGAACCGAAAACAAGTGTAAGAGCGCAAATGGCGCTTAAAATCTTTTTCTTCATAAAAAGACTTCCTTTCATTTATATTTGTTATAATAAAGATTATCACAACAAGCCTGTTTTGTCAAGTATTTAAAAGTCTTGCGGCGCTTGTTTTTCCATGATCTTCAGGGCGCACTTTATGCCGTCAACGGCTGCTGACATTATACCGCCTGCATAGCCTGCACCCTCGCCGCAGGGATAAAGGTTTGAAACTGACAGCGAATGAAGCTCAGGCGTTCTAGTTATCCTGACAGGAGAGCTGGTGCGGGTCTCAGGAGCTGAAAGGACAGCCTTCATATCGCCGAAGCATTTCATCTTATGCGAAAAATCACCAAGGCCAAGCTCCAGCATATCGGTAACGAATTTCGGGAAAAGGTCTCTGTACTCGACCGGCACAAGCCCCCTTGAATAGGTGGGTGAGAGTTCGGTATCAAGGTCAGGCTTTCCGCTCAGAAAACCGCCGACAGTCGTGCCTGCTGCCTTATAGCCGCCCGTAAGGTCGAAAGCCCTCTGCTCGACAGAGCGCGCAAAATCAACGCCGTTAAGAACGCCCCTGCCGTAGTCCTCCGGCGATACACCGACAACGACAGCTGAATTTGCGTTCTCACCGTCACGGGCAAACTCGCTCATACCGTTGGTGACGACACCTCCGCTTTCGGAGGATGCCGGCACGACGTATCCGCCCGGACACATACAGAAGGTGTAGACTCCCCTGCCGCTTCTATCTCTTTTTGAGAGCTGATACTCACCCTTAGGCAGCAAGGGGTCGCCTGCCCTTTCACCGTAAAGACTTTTATCAACATCTGCCTGCTTATGCTCTATCCTTGCTCCTATCGAAAAAGGCTTAGGTTCCATAAAAATGCTCTTAGAGCACAGCATCTCAAAAGTATCGCGGGCGCTGTGGCCTATCGCCAGCACAAGTGCCGAGACCTCTGTCTCTCCGCCCTTATAGATGACCCTCGAAGCTTTAGAATTGTCGATAGCTATATCATAAAGCTTAGTATCGAAAAGTATCTCTCCGCCAAGCTCGGTTATGCGCTCTCTTATCGCTTTTACAACTTGTCTGAGCTTATCCGTGCCGATATGAGCCTTCGCGCGGGTAAGTATCTCTTCGGGGGCACCGAATCGCACAAAAGCTTCGAGCACATATCTGCAAAGAGGGTCCTTTATTCTCGTTGTCAGCTTTCCGTCAGAAAACGTACCTGCGCCGCCCTCTCCGAACTGAATATTAGAGCACTCACTGAGCTCTCCGCCGCTCATAAACTTCCCGACCGTTTCCACGCGCTGCTCAACACACTGACCTCTTTCAAGTATCAGCGGCCGATAGCCGTTCTCTGCAAGTATAAGACCTGCAAACATACCGGCAGGGCCGAAACCTGCGATGACTACCCTGCCCGGCACGATCCTGTCAGAGATAACAGGGCTGATCTGCGCATCACTGACGAGCGATACGAAAGGAAGCTTCTGCGAAAGTTTCTCTTCAAGCCTGCTGTCACCGAGCTCAGCATAAACACAGTGAACATAATGTATCTCAGAACGTTTTCTCGCATCGAGCGACGTCTTATGAAGCCTGCACCTGTCAGCTTTTTTTATTCCTGCTTTTTTAAGCGCCCTTGCGAAGATCTCCTCTTCATCGGCACTTATCGGGCTTGCTACCGAACTGATTATTACTGCCATGATATCTCCTGTCAAAGGGGGGGCTGCCGAACACACGACAGCCCCCGAAATTACTATTATTCTTCCTCCGCCTCAGAACTGTCATCAGAAACTGAAATGTCAGAAATGACTACCTGAAGCTCATTAGAGCCATAGCCCCAGATGTTATTATACTTTGGTGAATAAACTATACCGAGCTTTGAATAAGAGCCGTTTGCCTGCACTCCGCTGAGATCGACCTGCATATAGAGATCTTCTGCAGTCAGCTTTGAGATCACGCTCTCGGGGCCGTAAACTGTAACGCCTGAAAGCTTTTTCGTCTCAAAGGTGATGTCCTTTCCTGAAGGCTTGTTGAGGAGCACGAAATTATCACTTGACACTGTCATCTCCTTAGAGCTGTAGCCCGTCGGATCAAACGATACGGTCACCTGATCCTCACCGCTCATATTCACCTCGTCATCATCGAGTGGCACAACAAACGTATACTTGTTTGTAAGATCGACCTCTGTCAGATCGATAGTGCCGATCGTGATATCTTCCTCCCCTTCCGATTCAAGGTCGGGAGTAGCTATCGACAGCTCATCTTCTGAGAGGGTCATCGGCAGTGATGACTTGTCAAAGGTGGTAGATGTGTTTTCAAATGCCACATTGAGGCAGAGCGTCTTTTTCTTATAAACTACAAAATCAACATCGAAGGATTTTGTGTTCTTGAGTGTCACTCCGTTCGGTGTTACGACATTATCGTCCTCATCATAGAAGGTAAAGGTATCGGTGTTGATGATCGTCTCCTCAGTGATCTTCATTGAAGTCTTGAGGTCTATAGTGGCTTTGCTTATTTTATCTATCTCGTTCTGAGGACCTTCGATAGTCAGCTCATTTGGAGTGACTGTGGTATCTCTCAGGGTGTAGCCCTCTTCTGCAGTGACAAGAGGTGCATCAACAGTAACGGGTATGGTCTTTTCGGTTATCTTGTCAAAGGAGACCGACACCGTAGCAGGAGTGATAGATGTTATGGTAACTCTGTCAGTAGGGTGAGATGACCTTACGTCTATATCGAGCTCATAGGTACCCTCTTTTGTTACTGAGCTGAGATCTACCGAAGCTATCAGGTCGGAAGCAGTATATCCGCCGATCTCATAGTTCATACCCTTTATCTCAACATCAACGCTTATATCCTCTATGTCCTCCTTATTCAGTACGGACAGACCCTTTTCCTCGGCCTGAGTGCCGTCAAGAGAGAACGTGACGGGAATGTTGCTGATAGATCTGCTGATGGTAGGATACTGGGTAATTGACAGGGCAAACCAGATAATGACCGCAATTATTATCGAAAGGATACGCAGGACAAAATCATTGCCGTGCTTCCTGACAGTCTTTACTTTTTCCATTTTGAAATCACCCTTCCTGCCAAAGAATTTTCTCTAATGGAATTAGGATCTTTTTCAGGCAGAAGCCTGTTGTCAAGAAGCTTTTTCAGAGAATCACGGTTAAAGCCCCTGGTGAGCTCACCGTTTTCCGCAACTGAGATATTGCCGGTCTCCTCGGAAACAACTATTACAATAGCGTCCGAGTTCTCGCTCATACCTATAGCGGCTCTGTGACGGGAACCGAGCTGCTTGTTGATAAGCTCATCCTTCTGCGGTCTTGGAAGGAAGCACCCTGCAGCAAGCACTATGCCGTCACGGATTATTACAGCTCCGTCATGGAGCGGTGTGTTCGGGAAAAAGATATTGCCGAAGATCTGCGGTGAAGGCTCACAGTTGAGCACAGTGCCCGTTGCGATCTGCTCACCCAGCTTGGTCTTCTGCTCCATGATTATAAGAGCGCCTGTCTTTGTAGAGCTGAGGTTAGATGCAGCATCACATACGGCCTCTATACACTTAGTCCAGTGCTCGGTGTTCTCATCGCTCTCAGGGCCGAGTATGAAGCTGAGGCCTGCAAAGTTAGCCCTTCCGACCTTCTCAAGCACACGGCGCAGCTCAGGCTGGAACATGATAACAAGCGCCAGAAAGCCCCACTGAAAGCACATCTTCAGGATAAACCTGATAGTCTGCAGACTGAACACTACGGCCAGCAAATAGCACACGATAAGGATAAGTATTCCCTTTGTCAGCTGCTGCGCTCTTGTTTCGCGCACAAGCTTTATGCCATGAAAGATCAGCAGCGACAGCAGAAATATATCAACGATATCGTTGATACCTATCGACCTGAATACGCCCCATATTGAATTTATAACAGAAGCAATTGCGTCCATCATAACTTATTTCTCCATTGATCCAAATTTCGGTTATATATAGTTATTATAGCATACATTTTTACCTATTACAAGGGGTTTGAGTCAAAAAATTTACAAATTGTAATATTTACATCAGGCACTTGAAAAGAGCGCTGAAATATGGTATACTTAACTCACTTGGTACTATTTTTGAAAGGAGTGTTGACTATGGAGCTGAACGAGCTCAGAGATCAGATAGATATCATAAACAAACAGATGCAGGAGCTTTTCAACAAGAGAATGGAGCTTAGCTTCAAGGTCGCTGAATACAAGATCGAGCATGATATGCCGGTATTTCAGCTCGGACGTGAGATTGAGATCCTTGACGCTGTTGAACGCAATGCTCCCGAGGGAATGGGCAACGCATCAAGGGTGTTCTTCCAGACGATAATGGACATTTCAAAATGCCGCCAGTATCAGGAGCTTTTTGAGGCTACAAGTATTGAAGAGTACAAATTATTGGACTTTAAACGCCATTGCAGGACCGCTGTTCCCGGCACCACTGGTTCATACTCACAGATGGCGGCAGACAAGATGTTCTCGGATTATGAAGCCGTATTCTATGAGGATTTTGAGGAAGTATTCAAGGCCGTGAATGACGGCACCTGTGACTTCGGCATACTCCCTATCGCCAACTCAACGGCTGGCAGCGTCAGCCGAACCTATGAGCTTATGAAGGAGTATGATTTCAGGATATGTGCCTCCACTAAGGTCAGGGTCTCTCATTGTCTGGCAGCCAGAAAAGGCGTCAGCGCCGATGAGATAAAGATTGTTTACTCTCACGAGCAGGCCATATCTCAGTGCTCTGAGTTTATAAAGAAAAACGGCCTTAAAGCTCACCACTATGCAAACACGGCACTTGCCGCAGAATACGTGAGCAAAAGCGATGAACCCTATGCAGCGATCTGTTCAGAGTTCTGCGCTGAGGATCTTGGGCTGGAGATCCTTTCAAGGGATATCGCAAACGCGAGCGCAAATTATACGAAATTTATTCTTATCTCTAAAGATAAGCTTAAAGTCGAGAATGCCGATATCATCACTGTGTCGCTTGCACTTCCGCACACACAGTCCGCGCTCTACAGGCTTCTCACTAAGTTTTCCGTCGCCGGTCTTAACCTCACCATGATCGAGAGCAGACCTATCGCAAACACTGATTTTGACGTTGTGTTCTATCTTGATTTTGAGGGCGATATCAGTGACCCGGCGGTTTCAAAGCTTATAAACGAGCTCCGCTCCGAGCTTTCATATTTCAAATTCTTAGGTAACTATTCCGAGATATAGTACAATAATATGTACAGTTTATATAATTAACAGTACATAAAGGAGGACAGTATGAGCATACGTATAGGTCACGGATATGACGTTCACAGGCTCACTGAGGGCAGAAAGCTGATAATCGGCGGTGTTGAGATAGCATATGAAAGGGGGCTGCTGGGGCATTCTGATGCTGATGTGCTCACTCACGCGATAATGGATTCGATGCTCGGGGCACTTGCTCTGGGAGACATCGGAAAGCATTTTCCCGATACCGACCCCAGATACGAAGGGGCTGACAGTATTGCTCTGCTGAGAGAGGTAACAGCCATCATCGCCAAAGAGGGCTGGCGCGTCGTGAACATTGATTCTACGGTCTGTGCTCAGGCGCCAAAGCTTTCGCCGCACATCGGCGCTATGAGAGAAACTCTCGCTGAGGCAATAGGGTGCGCCGTTTCAGATGTTTCCGTGAAGGCCACCACCGAGGAGCACTTAGGCTTCACGGGAGAAGGTCTCGGCATATCGGCAACGGCAGTCTGCCTGCTTGAAAGGATTTAGAAATGCTGTTTTTCGGCACCTCGAAGTAAAGCTCTCGGGGTGCTTTTAATCTGCCTGCAGGCATAAAAAAGCCCCCTCTGTTTTCAGAGGGGGCAGATCTGTTTTCAGATCAGTTATTGATGAGCTTGTCCTCATTGCTCCAGCTGTAGAGCTTTCTGATCTCCTTGCCGACCTTCTCGGAAGGATGCTCAGCGTGAAGCTTTCTCATAGCCTTGAAGTGT
>CACXFU010000004.1 GCA_902767035.1 uncultured Ruminococcus sp. | reverse complement strand
TAAACTGAGCGTATTATTTATTTTGTTTCCGCTGCTTTTCATAAGCTTTAAAGGCGAGTGAGGGAACGTTTTTATAGTTTCGCAGCGTGACCTCTCGCCCTTGACAGGCGACCGCTGCTGCCGACAGTACCACTATTTACTCGCAGCGACCGAGGAATGTACCCCCTTGTGGGGTGCGTGAGGAGGTCGCCTTTAGTAGGAGCAGGCAGTGAAAAAATCTAATCAAACGTTGTTAAACAACTCTATCTAACAGCCGCATATGCTCTCTCCTAGGTGTGAGAGTGGTTCTAAAAAACACTGTGGTAAACAGTGAAGTACTCAAATAGAGATGCTTACAAAAAGAGTCTAAATCACATGCAGCTCCACCACTAAAGTGCAAACGTCTAGCCACCTCTCCGAGGTGGTATCGCCGTTTGCAGGGCTTTCGCCCATTGACAGGCGACCGCTGCTTTTTTTAGAACCACTATCTTCTCGCAGCGACCGAGGAATGCACCCCCTTGTGGGGTGCGCGAGGAGGTCGCCTTTAGTAGGAGCAGGCAGTGATAACCTCAACAACTGCTGATGATAATTTCTCTGCCAGTTCTCACTTTAAATTAGTGCGCGGCGTAAACTATCGTGGACATCAAAAAACCGCAGGACGTTTTCAAGCTCGTCCTGCGGTGATTTTTATACAAACGTCTCAGCGGCTGCCTTCTCGGCCGGTACTGCCTTGCGGTAGCTTTCCATAAACCGCTCAAAGCCTTGTATCTCTTCTTCGGTCGGGGTAACGGTGCTGCCGTTTGCGCCTGCGAAGATCTCGGCCGAAAGGTAATCAGCTAAAGTGATCTCCTTCGTCTGCCTTGTAAGCATATATAGCGCAAGCAGGGCCGCTCCCCACGGGCCGCCCTCTCCTGCGGTCGCCATAACGGTGACGGGTGCGCCCATCGCAGCCGCAAGGTATCTCTGCCCTACGCCCTCGGTCTTGAAAAGACCGCCGTGTGCTGTCATCGACTCTACCCTCGCGCTCTCCTCTTTGAGAAGGATATCCATTCCCATTTTAACTGCGGCTATCGAGGAGTAAAGGTGCGTTCTCATAAAGTTCTGAATGGTCAGGTCTGCGTCAGGCTTTCTCACAAAGAGAGGTCTGCCGCTTTCAAGCCCTGTTATCGACTCTCCCGAATAATACCCGTAAGACATAAGCCCTCCGCAGTCGGGAGCACCGTCAAGAGACGCCTTGTAAAGACGCTCATAAAGCTCATTGGCCTCAGCCTTTACGCCGAAAAGCTCCAGCGCCTCACCGAAGAGCTTTACCCACGCATTAAGGTCAGAGGTGCCGTTGTTTGCGTGAGACATCGCTACCGGTGCACCGTCAGGGGTAGTGACCATATCAATCTCACGGTGGAGCTTTGTAATGCCTCTCTCCAGCACGAGCATTGCAAAGGTGCTGGTGCCTGCCGACACATTGCCCGTGGCAGGTGCTACTGAATTAGTGGCCGTCATACCGGTGCCGGCATCGCCCTCAGGGGGTGCAAAGGGGGCTCCTGCTTCAAGGTCGCCCTCCGGGTCAAGGAAGGCTGCGCCCTCTTTTGTGAGAGTGCCTGCCTGCTCGCCTGCCGTAAGTATTTTCGGAAAGACCTCTTCGGGGTCTTTGTCAAAGCCCTTTGCACTGAGCAGCTCTCTCAGCTTTGACATCATCTGCCTATCATAGCAAAGCCCCTCAGACTCTATCGGGAAGATGCCCGAAGCATCACCGATGCCGACAACATATTCGCCCGTGAGAAGGTAATGTATGTATGAGCTCAGCACGGTCACACGCTCGATGTCTTTCACAAAGGGCTCGCCGTCAAGTATCACCTGATAAAGATGCGAGACCGTCCAGCGCAGAGGTATATTGAAGGAGAACAGCTCCGTCAGCTCATCGGCTGCCGCCTGAGTGTTCGTATTCCTCCAGGTGCGAAACGGCGCAAGAAGCTCTCCCTCACTATCAAATGCGAGGAAGCCGTGCATCATAGCGCTTATGCAGACGGCGCCGGCCTTTTTCAAAGTAACGCCGTACTCGTCCTTAACTGCTTTTTTTAAAGACGCATAACAGCCCCTGAGACCCTTGTGTATCTCCTCAAGGGGGTAAGTCCACAGGCCGTCTGAAAGAGAGTTCTCCCAGTCATAGGTGCCGACTGCGAGCACCCTGCCGGAAAGGTCGGTAAGAACCGCCTTTATCCTCGTTGAACCAAACTCTATGCCGAGAGAGGTCTCAGCGTTTGTAATGATCTTATCCATAGCTCTGCTCCTGAATCTCAAAAGTTTTACCGGCTTCGGTGTTGACTATTTGCCGCCCTGACCGTAGTAGGCGTTCGGGCCGTGCTTACGAAGGAAGTGCTTGTTCTGCAGCGCGGAAGGCACCGGTGCCGCCGAGGGGTTAGCCTGCAGAGTAAGAAGGCTCATTTTCGCAACCTCTTCAAGCACTACAGCGTGATAGACTGCCTGTGCTGCGTCCTTGCCCCAGGTGAAGGGGCCGTGGTGCTTGCACACCGCACCGGGAACATAGACAGGGCTCCTGTTTTTGAAGGACTCTACTATCGCCTTGCCGGTATTGCCCTCATAATCCTCTTTTATCTCCTGCTCGGTGAGAGCTCTCGCGCAGGGGATACTGCCGTAAAAATAGTCAGCATGAGTTGTGCCGAAGCAGGGTATATCCCTGCCTGCCTGTGCCCATGCAACGGCATAGGTGGAATGAGTGTGGCACACTCCGCCGATATCCTTGAATTCCTTGTAAAGTCTGAGGTGGGTAGGAGTATCGGTCGAGGGATTGAGCTTTCCCTCAACAACGTTCCCGTTCATATCAACGACCACCATATCGTTAGCGGAGAGCTTGTCGTAATCAACTCCGCTGGGCTTTATCACAAACAGCCCCTTATCACGGTCGATACCGCTCACATTGCCCCACGTGAACGTTACCAGCTCATACTTCACCAGCATCATATTTGCCTCATATACCTGCTGTTTCAACCCTTCAAGCATTTTTATTACCTCACTTTCAAAAAACGGACAAAGCTTTTACGGCTCTGTCCGTTTGATGATCTTTATATTATTTTACCATTGCAAGCGTATCTCTTGCGATGAGAAGCTCCTCGTTCGTAGGTATTACCCATACCTCTACCTTGGAATCGGCAGCGGAGATCTTCTTGATCTCACCTCTGGACTTGTTAGCCTCAGCATCGAGCTTGATGCCGAGCCAGTCAGCATCGGTAAGAGCGTCTCTTCTCACCTCGGGTGCGTTCTCGCCTATTCCTCCGGTGAAGATGACAGCGTCAATACCGTTCATTGCCGCAGCATATGCGCCTATGTACTTCTTTATCTGGTATGCCAGCATCTCGCAGGTGGCCTGAGCTCTCTCGTCGCCCTCAAGCGCCGCCTTCTGGATATCTCTGTTATCGGAGCTTATTCCCGAAAGGCCGAGGAAGCCTGACTTCTTGTTGGTGTAAGCGGTCATCTCGTCAGGTGTCATACCGAGCTTCTTCATAACGAACAGTATCGCAGAGGGGTCTACCGCACCGCAGCGTGTGCCCATTACAAGGCCGTCAAGAGGTGTGAAGCCCATAGTTGTGTCAACGCTCTTTCCGGCGTCAACAGCTGTGATAGAGGAGCCGTTTCCGAGGTGGCAGGAAACTATCTTCAGATCCTTCAGATCCTTGCCCATTACCTCAGCGAGCTTAGCGGTAACGAACCTGTGAGATGTTCCGTGGAAGCCGTACTTTCTTACATGAAGGTCGGTATAGCAGTCATATGGCAGACCGAAAAGGTATGCCTTTCTGGGCATTGTGGAATGGAAAGCTGTATCAAATACAACTACCTGAGGTGTACCCTCGGGGAGTACCTCCTTGCACGCTCTGAGAGCCAGTGCGTGAGGGTGGTTATGTACGGGTGCAAGCTCTGCAAGACCGTCGATCTGGTCGATGACCTCGTCTGTTACCATACAGGTCTCCTTGAATATCTCGGCGCCCTGCACTATCCTGTGACCGACAGCTGCGATCTCAGACATAGAATCGATGACCTTTGTTTCACCTGTGGTGAGCACCTCAACGAGCTTTTCAAAAGCCTCGGTATGGGTCGGGAAATCGCAGTCAGCCTCAAAACCTCTGCCGTCGCCTGTCTTTGCGCTTATGTGTCCGTCAACGCCTATCCTGTCAGCGTTGCCCTTTGCGATAACGCTCTCATCGGTCATATCGAGAAGCTGATACTTCAGTGAGGACGAGCCTGCATTTACAACTAAGATTTTCATATGGAAATGATCTCCTCTCAATTAATTTGACTTATTCGCTTGACTTGAAATGCAAATTGTCATATACTAATAGTATATCAGCATTTTTACCTTATTTCAAGAGGTTTTGAGTTTTTTTACATTTTGCACAGTTTTGACCAGCTGTTTTTGTAACAGCGGAAGGGAGCCCCCATGACCACAGCAGGTATAGTTGCAGAATTCAACCCTTTTCACAAGGGGCACGAATATCTCATCGCTGAGGCGAGAAGCAAGGGTGCGACGCACATCGTCTGCTGTATGAGCGGGGCGGCTGTGCAGCGCGGTGAGCTTGCTATCGCTGACAAGCACGCCCGTGCGGCGGCTGCTGTGCGCGGCGGAGCTGACCTTGTGGTGGAGCTGCCTGCGCCGTTTTCATGCTCATGTGCGGAGGTTTTTGCAAAATATGCCGTGCGCACTCTTTTAAAGCTGGGAACAGATGTGCTTGCCTTCGGGAGCGAATATGACGATGCGGCAGTGCTGAAAAAAGCGGCCGAGACCTCGCTGTGGCTGCCGGACAACGAGCTGACGCACAGGCTTGAGGCCGAGGGTATGACCTACCCTGCCGCGATAGCTGAGGCTGCCCGTCAGCTTGCAGGAAAGGAAACTGCGGCGGTGCTCTCAAGCCCGAACAGCACGCTTGCAGTGGAATATATAAATGCGCTTCAGGCAAAGGCGGATATAATGCCCATAAAGAGGATAGGCGCCGCGCATGACAGCAGCGAAGAGAGCGACTTTTCAAGCGGCATGGAGCTGAGAAGAAGAATGCTTTCGGGAGAAGAGCACGGAGCTTTTGAACCGGTAGACCCGACGAAGGCCGAGAGCGTTATCTATTATGAACTGCTGAGTGCCGGAAGAGAGAGGCTTTCAAAGCTGCCGGAGCTGGGTGAGCCGCTGGTGAACCGCATAATAAAGCTCAGTGCGCAGCCGCCAGCAACGCTTAATGAATTTCTGCTTGCTGTCAAGAACAAAAGCTGCACCCTTGCAAGGCTGAGACGATCGGCGCTGCAGCTGACTATCGGGGTAGAGGGCAGCGAGGACGTTATCCCCGAGCCGCCGTTCATAAGGATACTTGCGATGAACGAACGCGGCACACAGATACTTCGCAGAGCGCAGCCTGATATACCTGTCTCGACCTCACTGAGCACACTGGCAGCGTCATCGGAGAGGGCTGCACGCATAATTGATACAGAAAACCGCGCTGTAAAGCTGATGCAGCTGTGCTCGGGGCGGTTTGAGAATGAATTTACACGAAAGATCACGGTGATGAAATGAAACGCTTCATAGCTGCACTGATAACAGCTGCATATCTTGCTGCAAGCCCTCTGCCTGCGTCGGCAGAGGGCTCTGGCAGCTATGACCCGAGAGGCTCTGAGACTGTGTCGGCGGTCAGCTCTCAGGGCAAGAGCGGAGCCTGCTGGGCTTTTGCGGCGGCAGCCTGTGCTGAGCATGACCTGATAGCAAAGGGGTATGAGAAAAGGTCTGTCGACCTTTCGGAAACGGCGCTTGTTATGAGCGTGGGGGGAGAGCAGCCCTTTTCGTCCTCGGGAAGTGCGGCGGCAGCGGAGATAGCTATGGCCTCCGGAAAAGGGATAAGCTATGAGAGTTACGAGCCGTTCTTAGCGGCAGAGCCCGAAGCCGCAGTTGTGAGCGAATATAAGAAGAACGTGTGCGAATACGGGCTTTATCAGGCAAGAGAGATAGAAAAATATGAGATAAAGGCTGCCGTTAAAAAGCACGGCGCCGTATATGTGAGCCACTATTATGACAGCAGTTATATGCACGGCGGCGCCTACTACGACCCCTACGCAAAGGCTGATACACCGATCAATCACGCTGATGTGATAGTCGGCTGGGACGACAGCTACCCCAAAGAGAATTTCAGCCCTCAGCCCGACAATGACGGGGCGTGGCTCATCAAGGGCTCATGGGGGACGCAGATGTCAGAGGACGGATATTATTATCTGTCATATGATGAGGCGGAGCTTTCAAACCTGACCGTTTTTGATATGGGCAAGGCATACGATGAGGTGTATTCATATGCGCAGCGGCTGCCTGCGCTTAACCTGACAGCCAGCGATGAGATAAGTGCGGCGTGCATCTTCACGGCAGAGACTGAACAGACCGTAAAACGGGCAGGGTTTATGTATATGAGCAGCATCGATGCCGACTATGAGCTGAAAGTTTATTCGGAGCCGGCTGAGGGCTCACCTGTGGGAGAGCTGATAGGTTCGGCTGAGGGAAAGGTATCGTCGCGCGGGTTTTACAGTGCGGAGCTTTCGTCTGATGTAAGGCTTAAAAAGGGCGAGAGGTTTTCTGTTGTGCTCACCCTGAAAGGAGACAGGCCTTCACTGGCAGCGATGAGGGGCGTACCTGTGAGAGGGCAGGCTTACATAAGCGTTTCGGGAGGAGAGTACGCAGATCTTGCGGACACCTCTTATCAGGCGGCGGCACCGTATGTTTTTGCCTATGCCGATGAGGAAGACCCCGGGCCTTACCGCGAGGAGCTGAGAGAGACGATAAACAGGCTCTACCCGGAAAAAGGCTGTCAGCGAGAGACGGCCTACGCGCTCAGGGTGTTTGCAAACAAGAAAAGCTCCGCAAGGGAGCTTAAAAACGCGCTTTATCTTCTGCTATCGGCGGAGGAGGAAAACGATGAGACACTTATAATCAGCTCTGCCGATGAATGGGAAGAGTTTGCCGCGAGGGTCACGGGCGGCGAGAGCTTCTCGGGGAAGACGGTAAGTCTCGGCAGCGATATCGACTTTGGCGGCAGGCACATAAGCCCTGCCGGTAATGACAGCAGCGGCTTTGGAGGAATGTTTGACGGGTGCGGCCACATAATAAAAAACGCCGTCATCGACAGCGGCAGCAATGAATATTCGGGGCTGTTCTCGGTGCTGGAGAAGGACTCCTGCGTGACGGGAGTTACCCTGCAGGACTGCCGTGTTATGGGAATGACGGCAGGGGGCATCTGCGGAAAGGCCGAAGGGTTTGAGATAAGAAAATGCGCTGTATACGCTGATATCGAGGGCGCAGACAGGACAGGCTCGATAGCGGGGGAAGCTAGCGGAGTGCTGATATCCGACTGCATTGCCGATAACATAAGCGGCCTGAGCGGCTGCATCACCGAGCGCGTTTATCCTGCCGACAGCACGGAGCCGCTCAAAGACGGCATCTGGGAAAGGTGCGGCGAAGTGCTTCGTGAAAAGAGGAGCATTTATGACCGCGCATACGGGATAAATGTTCACAAGGTCTCTGCGGCCGGCGGAGCGGTGTTGTACCACATTTCGTGCGGAATAATGGAAGATCGCACAGTGCAGCTGCTGGTGAGCGCTCTGAGAAGTGCTGGAATGAAGATATGACACAACCAAAAAAGCCCCGCAAAAGCGGAGGTGCTCGCCGCACGGGTGCTCGCCGCACGGCTAATTCACGCCGTAGTGAGCGTGGACTATAACTTTTGTTCCCGCTGATTTTCAAT
>CACXFU010000003.1 GCA_902767035.1 uncultured Ruminococcus sp. | reverse complement strand
GAAACAACAGGCTGGCCAGCAACTCTCTGCTTGAAGCGCTTGTATTCTCAAAAAGGGCTGCCGCAGATATAGCGGACAAGCTTTCAAAAGAAGAGAAAAAAGAGCCTGTATCCTATGACTTCAAGATCGACGATTCTGCACCTGTGATACCGAAGGGTATAAGAACCGATATCAGAAAAGTTATGCAGAAGGCGTATTTTGTGATGCCTGAGGTAGGCGAACTGAAAGACGGCCTCAAGCTTTGTGAGGAGATAATGGATTTTCTCGGACGCTACTCTTTCAGAATAGACCGAGATTATATCGAGGCAAAGTCTCTGGCGACGGTGGCTTATATCGTTCTCTCAGAGGCTTGCGACATTGCCTTCGGAAATGTTGAGCTCGATATCGATTATGAGGCAGGCTTCTGATAAGCAAGGGAAAGGACTTTGTATATGAGACTTATGCAATTTCAGATTGATGATATAATAAAAACAGCTCTCAACGAAGATATAAACTATATCGATGTAACTACCGATCTGCTGGTAGATGATGAGAGAGTAAGCACCGCAAGGTTCGTTTCAAAAGACGAAGGCGTTCTCTGCGGGATAGATATAGCAATGCGCGTATTTGAGCTGCTTGACCCTGATGTTAAATACACCATCAGCTTTAAGGACAGCGACCGTGTTCAAAAGGGAGATATCATCGCCGAGATAACCGGCAGGACAAGAGCCCTTTTAAAAGGTGAGAGAACCGCTCTCAATCTTTTGCAGCACCTTTCAGGCGTTGCAAGTGCAACAAACAGGCTTGTCAAGCTTGCCGAGGGCACAAACGCAAGCATTGCTGACACAAGAAAGACACTGCCCGGTCTCAGAGCGCTGCAAAAATATGCGGTGACAGTCGGCGGCGGAAGAAACCACAGATACAATCTGTCTGACTGTGCAATGCTGAAGGATACACACATTGACGCATACGGCAGTCTGTCAAATGCGGTAAAGGTGCTGAAAGAAAAGCTCGGACACACAGTAAAGATAGAGGTCGAAGTCGGTTCGCTCGAGGAGCTTAAAGAGGCGCTTACAACAGGTGCCGATATCATAATGCTCGATAATATGAGCTGTGAGCTGATGAAAGAGGCTGTTGCCATAGCAAGCGGCAAGGCATTGCTCGAAGCATCGGGCAATGTTAGCGAGCAGACCATTAAAGCTATCGCCGGGACAGGAGTTGACATCATCTCCGTCGGTGCGATAACTCATTCGGTAAAAGCATTCGATATATCAATGAAAATGAACAAACAGGAGGAATAGATCATGCCGTTTATAAACGTAAAAACTAACGAGAAGGTATCAGGCAGCATAGCTGATGAGATAAAGAGCAGCCTCGGCAAGGCGATCACCGCACTGCCCGGAAAATCAGAAGGCTGGCTCATGGTAGGTATCGAGGACGAGTACAGACTTTGGTTCAGGGGCAGCGATGAACCTGCAGCTATTGTTGAGGTAAGCGTCTACGGTTCACCGGCTGCACAGGCTATGAATGATCTGACCGGCAGGATAACCGATATACTCACAGATAATCTATCGATACCCAGAGACAGGATATACGTAAGCTACTTCTCTACCCCTGACTGGGGCTGGAACGGTTCCAACTTCTGATACGGAGGAAACTATGGCTAATTCGATCATGGATACCGAAAGGCAGTTCCATATAAGAACTCTGCCTGAAGAGATCGGCAGATATGTTATACTGGCCGGCGACCCAGGGCGCATACCGGTCATCGCCGAAAGGCTTGACAATGCCGTTCAGGTGGCTCAGAACAGAGAATACAACGTCTACACAGGAACACTAGACGGCGAAAAAGTGACCGTGTGTTCAACGGGTATTGGCGGCCCCTCGGCAGCTATCGCTGTTGAGGAGCTTATAAAGTGCGGCGCTGATACGTTCATACGTGTCGGAACAAGCGGAGGAATGGACCTGAAAGTAAGCGGCGGAGATCTGTGCATAGCATCTAGCGCTGTACGTGCAGAGGGAACGAGCTATGAGTACCTTCCGACAGGCTACCCTGCCGAGGCTGATTTTGACGTTACCTGTGCTCTGGCAGAGGCTGCAAAAGGACTGTCCTCTGATGAGCTTGGCAAGAGATATCATGTAGGAACAGTCCATTCAAAGGACAGCTTTTACGGCGAGGTCGAGCCTGAAAACAGCCCTGTCAGTGAAAACATCAAAGAACGCTGGGACGCATATCTGAGAGCAGGCTGTCTGACTTCTGAAATGGAATGCGCAGCAATATTCTCTGTCGGCATTTCAAGAGGTGTGCGCTGCGGCGCCGTGATCACTGCTATCTGGAACGTTGAACGTTCAAAGCAGGGGCTTGAAGATAACGTTAATGATGATACAACGCGCGGCATCACCTGCGCTGTTGATGCGATGAAAATTCTTATAGATAAAGACAGGCACAAATGACGGCCTGTTTATGAAAGGAAAGTAAAAATGCTCAAAAAAACACTTGCTGCCGTGCTGGCAGTAACAATAAGCGTGTGTGCGCTCACAGCCTGTGCGGATAAGGACAGCTCATCTTCCGATGCTTCATCAAAGAGCAGCTCTTCATCTGCGGCTGAAACATCATCAACTGCTGAGATACAGGGGCCTGGTGCGGCAGATACAGCCGATACTTCTACCGAAGTGCCTGACCCCGCACTTGTCATAGACGGCGAGAATGTTGACATCGATGGCCTTACGGTCTGCACTATCGACGGCAACGATATCGACTTTATGACATTCAGGTATTATTACTATTATACCCTTGCAAAGTACAGCTCGTCCTACGGTGCAACTATTGATACCATCAAGGAGACCGAGGGCGGCTTTGAACTGTTCCTGACAGATGTTATTACAGCGATCAAGCAGGAGTACGTTGCCCCTGCACTTGCAGCCGAGAACGGACTTGAACTGACTGATGAAGAAAAGCAGACAATCCAGGATCAGATCGAGCAGGCAAAAACTGAAGCAGGCGGAGAGGAGACCTTCAAAGAGCAGCTCAGATCATACTACCTGACGCCTGAGCTTTTTGAAACTATGCTCACAAATGCGACTATCTACCAGAAGGTATATGATACTCTGTTCTCTCACGAGGGCAAATACGCTACCTCTCAGGAGGATTTCAGAAAGATCGTTCAGGACCCTGAGCAGTATTGCCGCGAGATACACATAATGATACCTTACTATGCTCAGGTAGAGCTTGATGACAGCACTGCTTCGACCTACGATTCACTGTCTCTGTCTGAGAAAATATACGCAAAGCAGGCAGCATATTATCAGCTTGACAGCGACGCGATTCAGGAAGCTAAAGAAAAATCGAAAGAGCTTGCAGAGTCTCTGCTCAAAGAAGCACAAGAGACTGAGGATTTCGGAAAGCTTGTTGAGAGAGAGGGCTACGATATAGGGCTTGAGGACTCTACGAACGGCTATTATTTCACACCTGATTCCACAGGCTACCCTGCTGCACTTATAGAGGCAGCATTCGCGCTCGGTGAGAACGAAGTGTCAACTGAGCTTGTTGCCGATGAGACCTACGGCTACTTTATAATCAAGAGACTGCCTATCGATATGGATTATGTTGAGAACAACATAGAATCGATGATACAGAGCTATGATGCACCGAATTTTGAAAAGGTATATCAGGACTATATGTCAAAGATGAATGTGACATATTTCGATCAGTGGGATAAGCTGACCGCTGACTCGGTTTCGTAGTGGATAAGCTCAGGTTCCTGGATCTGTGTGAGCTGTCTGCCGAGACAGACCCTGTAAGAGACGGCATCGGCACGCTGGGTGAAAAGACCCTGCACGCAGTTCTGAAGGCTTATTTTGAGCCTGCCAGTCAGAACCGGGAGATAAAGCTCGGAAAATTTGTGGCTGATATAGCAGGAGAAAACGGCGTAATAGAGATTCAGACGCGGCACCTTTACCGCCTGAGAGAAAAGCTTGAAGCATTTCTTGAATTTTGTGATGTTACTGTCGTGTATCCGCTTTGTGCTGAGAAATACGTTCGCTGGCTCGATATGGATACAGGCGCTCTGTCTCCGAGGAGAAAGTCACCAAAAAGAGCCACGCCGCATGACATTTTTGATGAGCTCGTAAATATCAAGTATTTTCTTGATAACCCGAGGTTCACCTTTTGCGCTGTAATGATCGAGGCAGAGGACATAAGATACCTAAACGGCAGATCAAAGGACAGAAAAAAAGGCTCCTCTCGCTGTGACAGAGTTCCCCTGTCGCTTATAGACGAGCTCTGGTTCCGCTCACCCGATGATTACAGAGAGCTCATACCTGCTTCTCTTCCCGGAAGGTTCACCGTGCAGCAATACGCAAAGGCTTGCAGGATCAGCCCTGATCTTGCGCGAAGCGAGCTTAATGTTATGTGCTATCTCGGACATACCGAGGTAACTGATAAACAGGGAAAGAAAAACATTTACAGGATATTACCACCGAAAGGATAAGATAGATGAAAAAACTCAGAAGAGTAATTTGTATGATGCTTTGTGCAGTGATGCTGATACCTGCATCAGCTGCCGAGGCTTTCAGTTTCACGCCCAAGAGAGACGAGAACGGCGACGGAACTATGGACGAGATGCACCTGTATTCTCAGTGTGTTTATATGATAGATATGGAATCAGGCGAGTCTATCGTGAATATCAACGGTGATGAGGAAAGAACTCCGGCATCTCTGACAAAAATAATGACAGCAGCCGTTTTTCTCGATCAGTTTGACGGCGACGATCAGAAGCTTAAAAGCACCTACTATTCCGCAGGCACCGAAGCTTTTGACGAGCTTTTTGACACTGGCGCATCTACCGCTGATATAAGGCCTAACGAGTCAGTTAACTGCTATGATCTTTTGTGTGCTCTGATGCTGCCATCTGCTTGTGAGGCCGCTAACATAATCGCACTGAACGTGAGCGATTCCCTTCAGGGATTTACTGACCTTATGAACAAAAAGGCAGAAGAACTCGGAATGGAGCACACTCATTTTTCAAACGCTCACGGAATATTCGTGGAGCAGAACTATTCGACCTGTGAGGATATGGCGACACTTTGTATGTATGCACTTACAAAATATCCCGTTTTGAAAGAGGTAGTTGCTCTCCCCTCTTACCATATGGCTGAGACTGACGAGCACCCCGAAGGCACTGACATTTACAACACTAATCTTATGCTTTCGCCCAATTCTGATTATTACTATGATACAGTCAAGGGCATAAAAACAGGCACACTTGATGCAGCAGGGCGCTGTCTTGCATCTTATTGTGAAGAAGACGGAGTGTCTTACCTTATAGTTTCAATGGGAGCTCCTATGGAAAAGCAGGAGGAAGACATTCAGCGCGGATACGAGCAGCCAAACTCTTTATACGCTTATGATGAAGTCTACTATAATCTTTTAGACCACATACACCTATATGACTGGGCTTTTTCATCGCTGGTATCTACGGACTTTGTTGACAAAAACAGCGAGATAACCGAAGCCAGAGTTGCCTACGGAGAGGATAAGGATTACGCCAATCTGAAACCGGCACAGGGATTCACAAGGCTTTGGCCGTACGATGTGCCTGTTAAAGACGTCGAGAAGCGCATAACAGTTTATGATAACATTGTAGCGCCCGTTGAGGTCGGTGATGTACTCGGAAAGATGGAGCTTGTATATTCAGGCAAGGTCATCGCAACGATAGATCTTGTCTCAACAACAAACGTTGAGCGCTCCGCCGTTAAGACCAATGCAAAGATCGCAGGCTCATATTTCAGCTCTAAGGTCTTCAAAAGAACAGTCGCCGTGATAATCGTACTTATTGCAGGATACATAATCGCATTTGTTGTTATAGCTCAGAAGAAATATCTTAAATAAAAAATGCCCGAGTAAAAGGGCAAGTGCCACACAGAAGTTTTTGGGCTAACTAAATCAGACAATTAACAGCGGATCAAAGCACCTCGATGGTTTCTACATCG
>CACXFU010000002.1 GCA_902767035.1 uncultured Ruminococcus sp. | reverse complement strand
GGGGCTTGCTTTTTTCACAAAAAGGCGCCTCTGCCATATGCAGAAGCGCCTTGTGTTTGATCTAAGTTTAGCCCTCTGTAAGACCCTCGATGGTGAAGGTGCACTCAAGGCTCTTTGCAAACATAAGTGCCTCGGTGTCGATTCCGGGATCATCGCAGGTAAGACCGTAATCATTGTAGATCTCGATCCTGTAGCAGTTGTTAGCGTCCTCGATGTTTCCGTAGTAGATCTTCTCAGGATCAAACGGGAATTCCTCGCCGTCGATCTTGATAGATTTGAGCTGTACGTTCAGCTCCTGTCCGGTGTACTTACCACGTGTTAACTTGTTTGTGCCGGCATCGTCGCCTTCCTTGAGCTCGTTCTTCTCGGTTGCTTCACCCTCCCAGGTGGTAGTACCGTCGCAGATACCTGTGATATCGATGCAGAATACTACTGCGCCCTGTGCAGGAAGGAGATAATCACCGTCCCAGATGACCTGAGGATTAGGTGTGCCAAGTACGGCATCGTTAGCGCCTACAGAATCAACTGTGATAGCAACTGTGTACTCGCCGTCGCCTGTGATGTCAGCGTCGATACCGTAAGCTCCGTCAGATCTGTCTGCCTCAGCATAGCCCTGGCCGCTGAAGTTTGACCACATCCAGTTGTAGTCAGCAAACATCAGGAATGCATCATAACCCTGGAACTCGGTAACAGGTGTGTAATCAGCCGAAGGGATCTGTACCTCAAGACCGGTAACCTCATCATAGTAAGGCTCGTCAGCCGAAGGTGCTGCAGATGCCTCAGAAGTGTCTGCTGCCTCGCTCTCAGCAGGTGTCTCCTCAGCTGCTGTTGTTGTAGTTGTAGTTGTTGTTTCAGCCTTCTTGGAAGATGCATCGCTCTTGGAAGAGGAATCTGTATCACCGCAGGCAGAAAGCATTGCTGTCGTCATTGCCATTGCACAAAGTGCAGCAGCTATCTTTTTGATCTTCATTGTTATAACCTCCTAATAAATGTTCGATCTACCTAATTGAAGATATAAAATCTCTAACTAATATAATACAAAATTTTAACCTCATTTTCAAGATACTATTTTAACAAATTTCATTTGGCGATATCGTTTACATTGTACAAAATTTCATTAAGAAATATAAACATATTAACCAAAATATCCCTCATGATGAGTGAATAAGCTCAGATCATAGGGACATAATAGAAAAAAGATAACATTCTGATACTGGAGGCAAACATGGAGCTTAATATGACAAAGGCTCAGTACAGTGAGCTTTACAAGGCGGCAGCGGAAAAGTCAAAATGGTGGATAAATGTGCCCAAGGCTTTTATATCGGGAGGGCTTATATGTATCCTCGGGCAGGCGATATTCGATCTGTTCAGGGTGAACGGCTTTGAAGAGGACAGCTGTGCCACGATAGCATCTGTGATACTGGTGTTTTTATCCGTGCTGCTGACAGGGCTTGGCATTTACCCGAGGATAGCGAAGCACGCAGGCGCCGGCACGCTTGTCCCCATAACGGGGTTTGCGAACTCAGTTTGCGCACCTGCTCTTGAATTCAAGACAGAGGGGCTTATCACGGGGCTGGGAGCAAAGATATTCATTATCAGCGGCCCCGTTATCCTGTACGGAACACTGGCAAGCGTGATCTACGGGCTGATATACTATTTCTTTCTGAGATAAGTCACAAAAGCAGATACCCCAGTGCCAGCAGCAGCTTGACGTCAGCACCCTGCTTATAGAGTATGTATATCAGCAGGCCGATGAGGGCTTTGTCCTCGTCTATGACAGTATTGCCTATTTTGAACGCACCTCCGCTCCCGACTGAGGAAAGCAGACGGGAGAGGGGGTCGTTTTGCTCAGTGTGTGCTTCGTTCGTGGAGCGCCTGCCCACATAATCCTGTGAGCGTTTGTGCATCTCTCTGACTCTTCTGATCGCCTCCTGCTGCATGGTGGTGAAGTCATCAGAGGATGCCAAGAAGATCACCTCCGAGAATGCCGCTCTCCTTTATCGCAGGGTAGAGAGATACAAGCCTCAGCAAACGGATAATGCGGTCGATCTTTGCTTTGTTCTCGTCCTTGAGAAGAGGCCTCAGCGCCATTAAAAGATCAATGTTCTTATCGGGCTTTGAGGCCTGCGCAAGAACGCTTTGTATCTTCATCAGCATTGCAGGATCGATAGCAGGCACGGCAGGCTGTGACAACGGCTGAGACTGCTGCGGCTGATCCGCACTGCTGCCGCCGGAGAGCATATCTGCAAGCTCTTTTACCTGCTTCATGCTTTCCTCGTCATTAAGCACGCTTTGCAGCTTGCTCATCAGATCGTCCATCAGCTGTCACCTCCTGTCGATAAAGTCATCATTTTCCTGAAAGCTTTCTGAATATCTCCTGTGCCCGAGGAGAATTAAGCACCTTTGCTGTAAGCTCGGGGTCTGATAGCGCCCTTTGCAGAAGCTGCTGATCCTTTCCGGAGAGAGAGGATACTGCACTGTCATAGTTGCCGCTCTGAAACTGTTTTCTGAGGGTCTCAGGGTCAGAGCCGAGCTTTTTTGCCGCCACCCCGAGAAGCTTATCAGCCGATCTCTTATCATAAGATCCGTTTTGTTTTCGATTGCTCATAAAAAGTTCTCCTTTTCTCAATAGTATCTATAAATATTTATGTTATTATATTGTTGGTTATTCCGATCATTTTTCAGACAGGGGGCGGCATAATGCGTATAATAGTTTTTTCAGATACACACGGCAACTATGCCGCTATGCACAAGGTGTTCAAGCGCAACGGCAATGCTGACCTGTTTATCTTTCTGGGCGACGGAGAGCGCGATCTTGACAGAGTGAAGAACCATTATATTGACAAAAAAGTTCTCAACGTCAGCGGAAACTGCGACTATGCCTCTATGACTCCCGAAAATGATATCTATGTCACTCCATCGGGTGTGAAGATATTTTTTACCCACGGACACAAATGGGCCGTGAAATACACGACCGACAAGCTTGTAGAACACGCTAAGGCGATCGGTGCGCAGATAGTGCTTTTCGGGCATACGCACTGCCGTTTTTACGAATACATTGACGGTATCCATGTTCTCAACCCGGGGAGCGCAGGCTGCCCGAGAGATTTTATGCCTGCGTGCTATGCCTACATCGACATAACTGACGCAGGGATATTCTGTGCGCACGTTGACCTGTGATATATTATGCAGAAGGGTTTATTATTGACAATATTACGCCCAAAGACAGCTTATGATGATAGTTCGCTTTACGCCCTGTCAGAGGGCTTTCCAGCAGCTACTACGTCTGCTGCACGCTCACCTGACAACCCCTTCGGGTATACAACTAAGTTTGTTAGTATTGTCTGCACACTTACCAAACCTCTTCGGGTATATAAAAACTACAAAAACTCCGCTCGGTTTTTCTGCCGAACGGAGTTTATTTTTTATTCTTTTGTTTTGCCTGCTTCTTTTCTTCGGAATGGCGCAGGAATTTGCGGTAGAACCATGCGGTGAAACGCCTCGGCAGGATAAAGAGCGCCAGCTGTGTGGCACAGGGAATGAAAAGGTCTCTCAGACCCGTATCGCCTGCACGGAAAATTATCCACCTGACATGAATAAATGCTTTTGTATGCTTCCAGCTTTTGCGGATATCTATAGTGTTTTCGTTTATGCGGTAGCGGACAAGGACCTCGGGGATATTCTGGCCGATGGCACCGTTGCGGAGCATTCTGGCGGAGAACTCATAGTCCTCACAAAGCTTCATATCGCTGTAGCCGCCGATGCTGACCGCTTTCTCCTTTCTGATAGCGACAGTCTGGCGGTTGAAAGGGTTGCGCCGCCTTGAATAGGTCAGTATCTCGTCCTGGAGTATAGGCACTTTTTTGACGGCAACGGTCTTGTCGGTCTCGCTGTCAAACTCTTCAACAAAGGTGCCCACTATGTCAAGCTCGGGCTTAATGGCAAAGAGAGCCATCTGCTTTAAACACCTGTTAGGCATAGAGATGTCGTCGCTGTCCATTTTTACGATATAGTCGCACCTGCACGCCTCGATGCCGATGTTGTAAGCCTTGCCTACGCCTACGTTCTCATCTATCTGGATTATCCTGAATATGGTCTTGAATTCGTCCTGAAAGGATTTTGCTATTATGTTAAGCTCGTTGGTGAGCTTTCCGTCGCAGACGAGTACGAAATCCGAGGGCGGATAGCTCTGCATGAGCATTGATTCTAAGCTTTCATTTAAGTTTTCGGGCAGCTCCTGATCGTACACCGACATCAGCACACTGTATTCCGGAAGCTCATACTTTCCGATCTTCAGCCCCAAGCTCGCACCCCCTTTTCGACAAATAAACACAATATATGCATTATATGATAATATAATACCACATTATAT
>CACXFU010000001.1 GCA_902767035.1 uncultured Ruminococcus sp. | reverse complement strand
GGGATAGTTGCCGAGATATAGCATTTGCCCTCGGGGACGGTCTCTATCTCGTTGTTGTCCATATCGAAGATATTGATCTTCAGGTCAACAGCCGACTGGAGGATAGCTGCATTTGTAAACTGAGTGAGCTTTTTCCCGTCACGTTTGAAGTTGCCTGAGGTAAGAATCATGAGATCCTCATACTTATAGGAATCGACCGCTTTGGTGTTATTCAGAACAGATGAGAGCCTTTCAACGGCATCTTTCTCGATAGTGATGATAAAGTAGTCGCCCATATCAGCCTTATCAAGGTAATACTGTGTACCGTTCATAACGGATACGATATTGTTCATACTGCTTGATGCGAACATTGATGAAAGTATCACGAACAGCAGCAGTATGATATTCATCGTCCTTTTTCTTTTCAGGTCATTTTTAAGAATTCTCAGATACATTTTTACTTCTCCTTACCCTTGAAAATTCCGGTTATAAACAGCACCGCTAGCACCACTGCGCTGACCGCGAACAACACCTTCGACTGTCTCTTTATCTCGTCTGAGATCATCTTCATCATCTGCTTTCTGATCCTCTCGCCTTCCTCGGCGCTACAGCCTGCCTTCACGCTTATCTCGGCGGCTATGTTTTTACGCTCTGCCTTTGAAAAAATGTTCTTATCCTCAAGCGCTGTAAGCACATTCAGTGAAGTTTCGTTATCAAGCCCCGAAGCTTTTGATAATCTCTCTGCAAATTCATTCTTGGTCATACCGATCACGCTGCCTTTCATTTATCTTGTGTTCCTTAGTGTGATCTCAGTATAATATATAAATTATTAAATAATCCTTAAATCAATTTCGGGAGCACCAAAAAGCCTTGGCACTCCCGTTTTGTATCACTTTTTAAAGCCGCTCTCAAACAGCGACACTATCTCATCGAGCACTGCCTGTTCATCGCCGCCGCTCACCGCAAGCTCGACCTCAGCGCCCATTTTGATACCTGCCGCCATAAGCTGCATAACTGCGCCTGCATTTATCTCTTTATCAGCAGACCTTACAAGTATCTCACTCTCAGGGTGAGCCTTTGCTGCCTTTGCAAGCACACCCACCGGCCTGAGATGCAGCCCCTCGGGATTAACTACCGTTACCTTTTTTGTTACCATTTTTATCTCCTCTTTTCTGTCTGTCAGAGCGTTTTCAAAAGCTCCTCTATTTTTTCTTTATCTGCCAGCCCGTCAGAAAATGCCGTAGCGCCTCCTGCTGCCGTGCCTAGCTTCAATGCATAGTCGTAACCTTTCTCTATCCCGGCAAGAAAGCCTGCCAGCATAGAATCTCCGGCACCTACCGAATTTCTGACCGTTCCCTTGCACACACCGCAGCGGTGGCGCTCACCGTGTTCATCTATCAGCATGGCACCGTTCTCAGCCATTGATACCAGCACGTTCTTAGCACCCATCTCCCTGAGCTTTACCGCACAGGCTTCGATGTCTGAGTCATCGGTCAGCCTCTTTCCGAATATCTCACCGAGCTCGTGGTCATTCGGCTTTATCACGAACGGCTCAAATTTCAGCACATTCATAAGAAGCTCTCCCGATGCGTCAACTGCCGTCAGTATATTCTTTCCCGAGACCCTCTCAAGTATCCTCTCATAGATATCCGCCGGCAGACTCTTAGGCACGCTCCCTGCAAGCACCAGCGTATCACCGTCTTCCAGCCTGTCAAGCTTTTCAAACAAAGCCGCAAGGGACTCATCATCTATATCAGGTCCCTGAGCATTGAGCTCCGTTTCGGCCTCTCCCTTGATCTTTACATTTATTCGTGAGCTTCCTCTTTTCAGTCTCACAAGCTGAGTATCAATGCCCATTGCTTTAAGGCCGTTTTCGATAGCCTCGCCCGTGAACCCTGCCGTAAAGCCAAGCGCCACAGAGCTTATCCCGAGCTCCTTCAGAACGGCAGATACGTTTATCCCCTTGCCGCCGAAGTATATCTCCTCCGACAATGCACGATTCACTTCACCAAGCTTGAAGCCCTCGGTGTGAACGACATGATCTATCGCAGGATTGAATGTTACAGTATATACCAACAGACCGCCTCCATTAAAACCTTAATATCTCGATTTAGTATAGCACAAACCTACAAAAAAAGCAATAGATAAAAAACGTCTCCTGCAATAAGCAAAAGACGTTTTCTTTCTGGCTGGGGTGGAAGGATTCGAACCTTCGGAATGACGGAGTCAGAGTCCGTTGCCTTACCACTTGGCGACACCCCAATAATACTATGATTGGCTGGGATAGATGGATTCGAACCATCGGTGACGGAGTCAAAGTCCGTTGCCTTAACCTCTTGGCTATATCCCATCGTAGTCCCTTCCGAAACAGCTTTTATATTATAGCACAGTGCACCTGTCATTGCAAGGGGTTTAATTATTTGTTTACATTTTGCTATCATTTATTTAATTTTTACCGCCGCATCAGCGCTGCACTGCCGCTGTTATCGAAAACGTTAACGCAGCTATTGTCATAATCAACAAGAAAGGCATTCTAAAATGTATTAATGTGTCTAAAATCTTGTTATTTGCTTGACTATTGCGAAATATTGTGCTATCATATATTTGAATTTATGTGAAAGGTAGTGTACTTATTATGCTCAAAAAGTTTTTGAATGAATTCAAGGAGTTTGCTCTTAAAGGCAATGTAATGGATCTTGCAATAGGCGTTATCATCGGTGCTGCCTTCGGCGACATCGTTACCGCTTTCACTGAGGATTTCATCAATCCTATCATTGCAGGTCTTGGCGGCGCTAAGATCGGCGGCAGGATCAAGATCTACGGCGGACAGTACCTCAACTGGGGGCACTTCATCACCGCTGTTATCAACTTCCTTATCATGGCATTCTGCATCTTCCTTATGATGAAGGCTGTTAACAAGCTTATGTCACTTGGTAAGAAGCAGGAAGAGGAAAAGCCTGCAGAGCCTTCTGCTGAGGAAAAGCTCCTTACTGAGATCAGAGATCTTCTCAAGGCTCAGGATACCGCTGCTGCAAAGGAAAAGGCAGAGGAATTAGTTTAAACCGTCTGAACGCTCTCATTTAGAGAGCGTTCTTTTTTTGTGTGCAGACTATAACAGAACGACCCGTTCTCCTTAACAGAAGAGCGGGTCATCTTTTACAGTATTCTTCTTATCGTGTTTATCCTGCCGCAGTAGTTTATCTTGCTTATTGGCTGGATCCTTATCCCGTAATATGAATTCATTGCGTGAACTATCCGGCCGTTGCCTATGTACATAGCTACATGGCCGTAATTGTTGCAGACGATGACATCGCCTGCCTGTATATTGCTCAGCGACACAGCCTTGCCCTTAGTTGCCTGCACTCTTACACTGTGCGTTATGTCAATGCCTACCTTTTTGTAAGCCTGCATGGTCAGTCCGCTGCAATCTGTAGCGCGGTAGCTTGCTCCGCCCCATACGTACCTTCCGCCGTTCATGCTTGCGGCATAGTCCACAACGGTCTTTACCCTGTAGTTTCTCTGGGTAGTCCTGCTCATTGTTGAGCATACTTTTATGTAGTATCCCTTGTATGTTCCGCCGTTCACAAGAGCGCACCGTGCATTGTTTGCAGCAATGCTCTTTCCGGGTGAGAGCTCACCTCTGGATGAACAAAGTGTGCACGGAGCTATAACATAGGAGCTCACCGTTTTGCCCGAACGCACCATTTTTCCACCTACACAGTTATAAAGGACAGCGCCCTTATAAATATTGTAGTAGGAAGCAGAATCGGTCTTGCAGGCAAGTGTGTTTGACGATACTGTATTGGTGCCGGTCACTGCATCTACCCTGATATTATAGGTAGTAGACGTTTTTAAGTGCACCTTAGTATCATCGACGATATTTATCTGGTTGGTCTTTTTAAGTGCCGCCAGCGAATATGACTTTGAATAGCTTCCATTCACATAGACCTTGAATTCCGTGCCTGTGCCGAAAGAGGAAAGGTTAGTCACCTTCAGCTCGATCTTGTTGCCGTACACAGCCTTCAAAGCGATCGCCGGAACAGCACTGCTCTGCACAGCTGCCGCCTGCACCGCATCATAATTATAAAATATGCTGTCACCTGCCGCTACAGGACAGACAGCCATCATCACCGCACATATAAACGAGATAGTTTTTCTTACAAATTTGATAATATCACCCTTTCCATTGAGATCGGGTCAGTGCCCGTATTTCAATGATATTAGGGTAACAGGTCAATTATTACAATCTGTAATAATTTTGTTTCCGGTTTGTAAATTCAAATAAGAAAACCACGCAGATACGTGGGTTTTAATAAAGTGAGCAGGATATATTTACCAGTTAATTGGCATTTTGTGGAATATCGTTCATATATAAGAAATATTTCATAGTATATTTAGTTATATTTTTAGTGAAACTCTGCTAAAAAGAACCGATGTTCCCGAAAGATTTTGGTTCAAGGCGAAATTTTCCCATAATGTGGTAAAATTGACACGAAATCACCTGAAAAAACGGTTTAAAATATAAACAGCCATTTTTGATTGATTTTGTGCATAATGCAAAAAAATCCGTCAATAATATGACACATCAAACAAAAAATCCTTCTTTGAGAGTTTTTTTCAAAAATATGATTGACATAATATTCGGGTTGGTGTATACTGATATTAGTTCAGAAAACGATTAAGTTGATCAAGCTTTTATTTGTTTTTCAAAATATAACCTCTGAATTGGGCAGCAGTGTAAAAACTGCTGCTCTTTTCCTTTTTAAAGAAAAAAGCAGCCTAGAGACTGCCTTTATTATTTCAGAAGACCCTTTATGCCCTCTTCTTTAAACACTTTTTTTATAGTATTTCAGCTCACTGCTTATCATTCCGTCAATGACCCTCATTCCCAGCAGCTCAACAGGGGCTTTGTCATCGGTCAGTATCAGATCCCCTGCCTTATACGGTTTCAGCGAGCGCGACACCCGGCCGAGCTTTTCTGCAAGGTCAGGGTCAGAAACAGAGCTTATGTTTGAGTTCAGCACATTTACCATATCTGCATTGTCTGATGCGAAAAGCTCACGGTTGGTAGAGCCCGAAACATCACTTGTGTAAACGTTCGTGAAAACGCTGGAGATAGTATCGGCAAGATACTGATTGATACCGTCCTTGGTGTCGGAACGAATATTCATATTCACTACCATAACGCCGTCAGGTTTAAGGCTCTGGCTCACAAGCTCAAAAAACTCCTTTGACGACATCTGAAACGGTATCGTTATATCCTGATATGCGTCTACCATTATGACATCGTACTGCCTGCCCTTGCCCTTGCGGCGCTGTGCTTTCAGGGCTTCAAGGTATGCCCTGCCGTCGTATGTAGTTACCTTTATGTCCTCGTCAAGCTCAAAAAATTCGTGGGCAAGATAGGTTATCTTATCGTCGATCTCAACGCCCTCGGCACTCACACCGGGGTAATACTCCCTGCACTGCTTTGCAAATGTGCCTGTTCCCATTCCCAGAACAAGTATATCGCTGTTTTCTCCGCCGGCAGACATAAGCGGCGCCGCCATAGCTGTATCATAATAAAGCCCAGAAAGGCCGCCGTCTTTCATATAGATCGACTGAACGCCGAAAAGAACATTGGTTGAAAGCACAGTGCGCTTTTCGTCATCTTTAACAAGAAGATAGTTATAAACGCTCTCTCCTTCAAAGGTTATCTTATCCTCCCAGAAGGCAAAGCCCAGGGTAGTGCTTGCAAAGCAGCAGCCTATAAACAGCACAGAGCACACAGCCACCCTCACGGCACACCTTTTTGCAGAGATAAAATAGACGACTCCCAGCGCCAGAAGCACACCCGAAAAGATAAGAAAAGTAACTGCGGTGCCGACTGACGGGATAGTTATAAAGGTAGGCGCGAATGTGCCGATTATGCTGCCGATAGTGTTGAAGGCTCCCAGTGTTCCTACAGTTTTGCCGTTGTCCTCCAAGCTGTCGGTGGTATATTTTACAAGCGATGGCGTAACGGTACCCAGCAGGAAAAGAGGATAGACAAAAACTATCATACAGGCTAAAAAGGCAGCCCATATCAGGAAATTGGTGCTTACCGTCACTATGAGCAGCGCCGAGACAGCGAGGATAACTAGCTTGCCGACAAAGGGTATAGCCGCTATCCACACAGCGGAGATCAGTATCCTCTTGTAAAGCTTGTCGGGATCGGGATCCTTATCGGCGCTTTTGCCGCCGAAATAATTTCCGAGAGCCATAGCTATCATAATCGTGCCTATGATTATAGTCCACACTATCTGCGATGAGCTGAAATACGGCGCCAGAAGCCTGCTGGCACCGAGCTCTACAGCCATAACTGACATTCCCGAAAAGAACTCTGTCAGGTAAAGATACTGTTTCTTGCGCAGTATAGGTGCTTTTTGTTTTGTCTGAGGGGTATTGTTCGTATCCATAATTTGCCTTTCTGTCGATAAATATATTTTAAGAAAGTATACCACACAATCCCCCAAATGTAAAGCGGTAAAAATGCGCTTATATTCAATTCCTATCTGTCAAATCAGTATATACCCGAAGGGGTTTGGGGGCGGTGCTCGCCGCACGGCTAATTCACGCCGTACTTTTGTTTGAACTGTAACATAGTGGTCGCACCTAATGAATAGATATG